>CALMID010000027.1 GCA_937863915.1 uncultured Pseudomonas sp. | reverse complement strand
TTCATCAACCGGATGCGAGAAGCGGATCGTGGTCACCATCTTTTTCAGCGAACTGTCGACCGGATCCTGGTAGAACTCGCTGGATTCAATCGTGGCACTGAAGGCTGTGGTAGAGAATGACTGCTGGTAGCTGTCCAGCAGCACGCCACTGGCGAGCAGCGCCTTGCGGTCGATCTCGACTTCGTACGCTTGCGCCACTGGCCAGTCCTGCGCCGGCGTGAAGCGCAGGGTGCGGTCGTCTTCCCAGTGCCATGTGCCCGTTATGGCGGGAGACAGCCTGATGCCACGGGACACGTCCTTGTTCACGGCCGCGAGTGGCGCTGCCGATTCATCGAAATAGATGCGCAAGCTGTCAATTGTCGGCGGTGTTGCCCGGTAATCGGTCAACGCTGGAGCCTGCAGGCGATAACCGACTGTGTGTGGCTGCGGCAAGTGGCTGTACCAGTGCCAGGCGTAACTGCCACCACCAGCCAGCACAGCGAACATTGCCAGCAGTGCTGCAGTCCGCCCGGGTTGGCGCCTGGCCGCTTGCCAGCCGGTCGCGACCATCCGGCCCGCAGCAGCCAGCCAGGCTGGTGCCTGCCAGCGCACTTCGCCGAACACGGCCTGCAGCAGCGACAACAGCAGTTGCAGGATGGCGGACGCAACGAAAACGACGACGGACGGTAGGCGTCGAAGCGCGGCGAGCAGTTTCATGATGGCAGGTCCTTGTCCAGCGCTGGCGAGGAGGAGGGGCAGAGTGGCTGGCAGCAAGATTCTAGCGCATCCCCACCAGCTGCAGGGTGATGGTGTGAATCGGCGCACACATTCCTAAGAAAGCACTTGAAGTTCCAGCGCCCAACAGATTGTAATAGTGACGTGTACATCGGTCAGTTGGGGGACTTACCATGTGCCAGCTCCTCGGCATGAACAGCCGGCAACCGGCTTCCTTGCAGTTCTCGCTCGATGGCTTCCTGCGTCGCGGTGGCGATACCGACCACCATGCTGATGGCTGGGGCATTGCCTTCCTGGCCGATAGCGGCTGCCAGGTCTTCACCGACAGCCAACCCTCCATCCATTCCCCGCTGGTCGATGTGCTCAGGCGCCAGGCCATCCGTTCCCGCAATGTCATCGCCCATGTGCGCAAGGCTACGCGTGGCGCAGTGGCCGATGTGAACTGCCATCCGTTCACGCGCACACTGTGGGATCGCCATTGGGCTTTTGCCCATAATGGCACGCTGGAAAACTTCATGCCGGCGCTGGATGGTTCCTACACCCCTGCCGGTGATACCGATAGTGAAAATGCCTTCTGCTACCTGATGCAGCAACTGCGCGACGCGTTCGGTTGCTGTGCGCCATCACTCGGTGCCTTGCTGGCAAAGCTGCAGTCGCTGTCAGCTGCCATTGCCCAGCACGGCACGTTCAACTACCTGTTGTCGGATGGCGAACACCTGTTCGCACATTGCAGCACTGAACTCTGTGCCGTGCGGCGGCAGGCACCTTTCGGCCAGCCGGTGCTGGTCGATTGCGAGGCGGTGATCGATCTCGACCGGCACAACAATCCCGACGACTGCATGACAGTCGTGGCGACGAAGCCGCTGACGAACAACGAGCGCTGGGAAATCTTCACGCCCGGCGAGCTGAAGCTGTTTGCGATGGGCGTGGAGACGCGCCGGTAACTCCGCAGGCTGCGCTTTATTTCGGGCTGATGACGAACAGCAGCACCGATCCGGCCAGCAGCAATGCCAGTACACCCCACAATACATACTCGATAGCCATGGCCGACTCTCCGGGTTGGGTTTGCCCGGATACGATTACCAGTAAAAAATAGAAAGTGCTGCCCAGTCAGTGCGGCAGTGTGACAAGCAAGACAAGGAAATGGCGGTGAGACAGGGATTTGAACCCTGGGTACGCTGTTAACGTACACACACTTTCCAGGCGTGCGCCTTAAACCGCTCGGCCATCTCACCGTGTAGGGAAGCCCTGAAAACAGGGAGCGCGCACTGTACACAAGCCCCCGCCCGAAAGCAACGCAAGGGGCTGATTCTGCTTGACAGGAAGGGGGGGAGACGGCATAGTTGCGCGTCCCGAATTCCGGATCCATTTCTGTTTTGAGGTTTTATCGTGGCTAACACCAAGCAAGCGAAAAAGCGCGCTCTCCAGGCCGACAAGCGCCGTGACCACAACGCCAGCCTGCGCTCTACCGTCCGCACCTATATCAAGAAGGTCGTTCTGGCGATCGAGAGTGGCAACAAGGAAGCGGCCAAGGCTGCCTACGCTGCCGCTGTGCCGGTGATCGACCGCATCGCCGACAAGGACCAGATCCACAAGAACAAGGCCGCTCGCCACAAGAGCCGCCTGAGCGCCCAGATCAAGGCAATGGCCTGATCCGCGACTCGCAGGATGACCTAAACGCCCCGGCTTGCCGGGGCGTTTTCGTTTCAGGCCTCGTCAAACTGGCCTATGCTCAGCAGCACCAGGGTGCAGGCTTCCACCACATGGATGCCGGCGTCTGCCAGGGTTTGCTGGATCGCAGGATCCTCGGTGCCCGGGTTGAAGATCACCCGGCGGGGCTGCAGGGCCAGCAGGTCGGCCAGCTGGGGCTGCAGATTTTTCGGGCCGACGTAGAGGGTCACCGTATCGACCGGCTCACTGATATCACGCAGGGTCTTGATGCCCGTCACCCCGAGGACGCTCTTGCCCATCGGTGAGACAGGGATAACCGGGTAGCCGTGTTCCATCAGGCGTTTCTGGGCCTTGTTGGCATAACGGTCTTCTTTCTCGCTGGCGCCCAGGATGGCGACGGTCTTGCTCATGGTCTTCCTCCACGATTTTTTTCAGGATATAAAAAAACCCGCCGAAGCGGGTTTTTTTATGGGGTCGGGCGATTACATCATGCCCATGCCGCCCATACCACCCATGCCGCTCATGTCAGGCATGGCTGGCTTGTCTTCGACCACATCGGTCACCATCGCTTCGGTGGTGATCATGAGGCCGGCGACAGAGCCGGCAGCCTGCAGGGCAGCGCGGGTCACCTTGGCCGGGTCAAGGATACCCATGGCCAGCATGTCGCCGTACTCGCCGGTAGCTGCGTTGTAACCGAAGTTGCCCTTGTTCTGCTTGATCTTGTCGACCACCACAGAAGCTTCGTCGCCGGCGTTGCCGACGATCTGGCGGATCGGCGCTTCCATGGCGCGGCGCGCCAGGTTGATGCCGATCGTCTGGTCTTCGTTGTCGCCTTTAAGGCCTTCCAGCGCCTGTACGGCACGGATCAGGGCGACACCGCCACCAGCCACCACGCCTTCTTCCACGGCAGCGCGGGTTGCGTGCAGGGCGTCTTCCACGCGGGCTTTCTTCTCTTTCATTTCCACTTCAGTACCGGCGCCAACCTTGATGACGGCAACACCGCCAGCCAGCTTGGCCACGCGCTCCTGCAGCTTCTCGCGGTCGTAGTCGGAAGTGGTTTCTTCCATCTGCACGCGCAGCGCCGCAACACGGGCTTCGATAGCCTTGGCATCGCCAGCGCCGTCGATGATGGTGGTGTTTTCCTTGTCCATGGTGATGCGCTTGGCGTTGCCGAGGTGTGCGAGACCAGCGCTTTCCAGTTCCAGGCCGACTTCTTCGGCAATCACGGTGCCCCCAGTGAGGATCGCGATGTCTTCCAGCATGGCCTTGCGGCGGTCACCGAAGCCCGGCGCCTTGCACGCAGCCACTTTGACGATGCCGCGCATGTTGTTGACCACCAGCGTGGCCAGTGCTTCGCCTTCCACATCTTCTGCGACGATGACCAGCGGGCGACCGGCCTTGGCAACGGCTTCCAGCACCGGCAGCATTTCGCGGATATTGGAGATTTTCTTGTCGACCAGCAGGATGTAAGGGTTGTCGAGCTCGACGCTCATGCTGGCCTGGTTGTTGATGAAGTACGGCGAAATGTAACCACGGTCGAACTGCATGCCTTCCACCACGTCCAGCGTGTTCTCGAGGCCATTGCCTTCTTCCACGGTGATGACGCCTTCCTTGCCGACTTTCTCCATCGCCTCAGCGATGATGTTGCCAACGCTGCTGTCGCTGTTGGCTGAGATGGTGCCTACCTGGGCGATTGACTTGGTATCAGCGCATGGCGTGGCCAGCTTCTTGATCTCTTCCACCGCGGCAGTCACGGCCTTGTCGATGCCGCGCTTCAGGTCCATCGGGTTCATGCCGGCAGCAACAGACTTCAGGCCTTCATTGACGATTGCCTGTGCCAGCACGGTGGCGGTGGTGGTGCCGTCACCGGCTTCGTCATTGGCCTTGGAAGCCACTTCCTTCAGCAGTTGTGCACCCATGTTCTCGAACTTGTCTTTCAGTTCGATTTCCTTCGCAACGGATACGCCATCTTTGGTGATGGTCGGGGCGCCGAAGGATTTGTCGAGCACTACATTGCGGCCTTTCGGGCCCAGGGTCACTTTCACGGCATCGGCCAGGATGTTCACGCCTTTGAGCATTTTCTGGC
>CALMID010000026.1 GCA_937863915.1 uncultured Pseudomonas sp. | reverse complement strand
TGCTGATCCCTTATGGCTGTAGGCGCAGGCTTTTGTTGTGAGGGGCTCCGACAGGAACGGCACACAGGCTTTCGGCTTCTATTGAGTAAAGCTTTAACCCGAGGGATGGCAAATGAGTGCGAATGATCAACTGCTGCTGGGTGCGGCGAGTGACGGGCAGCCGCTGGGGCAGCTGTTGCGCCTGGCCAACCGCCATGGCCTGGTGGCCGGCGCTACCGGTACGGGCAAGACGGTGACTCTGCAGCGGCTGGCAGAAGCCTTCAGCGATGCCGGCGTGGCGGTCTTTGCCGCCGATATCAAGGGCGACCTGTGCGGCCTGGCCGCTGCCGGCAATCCCCAGGGCAAGATCGCCGAGCGCATTGCCGGCATGCCCTGGCTGGGGCATCAGCCCAAGGCCTACCCGGTGACGCTGTGGGATGTCGCCGGGCAGTCCGGCCATCCGCTGCGTACCACGCTGAGTGAAATGGGCCCGCTGCTGCTCGGCGCCCTGCTGGAACTGACCGACAGCCAGCAGGCGGCACTCTATGCGGCGTTCAAGGTGGCCGATCGCGAAGGCCTGCTGCTGCTTGATCTGAAGGACCTCAAGGCGCTGCTCAATCACCTCAAGGAACACCCCGAGCTGCTCGGCGAGGACAGTGCGCTGTTTACCAGTACCTCGTCGCAGGCGCTGCTGCGCCGTCTGGCGACCCTTGAACAGCAGGGCGCGGAGGCCTTGTTCGGCGAACCGGCGCTGCAGCTGGAGGACATCCTGCGGCCAACTGCCGATGGCCGCGGCGCCATCCATCTGCTCGATGCCAGTCGCCTGGTCCACGAGGCGCCCAAGGTCTATGCGACTTTCCTGCTGTGGCTGCTGGCCGAGCTGTTCGAGCAGTTGCCCGAGCGTGGCGATGCCGACAAACCCTTGCTGGCGCTGTTCTTCGACGAGGCACACCTGCTCTTTGCAGACACCCCCAAAGCGCTGCAGGAGCGGCTGGAACAGGTGGTGCGGCTGATCCGCTCGAAGGGCGTCGGCGTGTTCTTCGTCACCCAGTCACCGGCCGACCTGCCCGATGCCGTGCTGGCCCAGCTTGGCCTGCGCATCCAGCATGGCCTGCGGGCCTTTACCGCCAAGGAACAAAAGGCCCTGCGTGCGGTGGCCGACGGTTTCCGGCCCAATCCGGCCTTCGACAGCCTGACGGTGCTCACCGAACTGGGCATTGGCGAAGCATTGGTCGGCACCCTGGAAGACAAGGGCACGCCGGCCATGGTGCAGCGCGTGGCGATTGCGCCGCCGCAGTCGCGCATCGGCCCGCTCAGTGAAACCGAGCGCCAGGCATTGCTTCGCCAGTCGGCCTTGCTGGGTCGTTACGAGAAACCGATTGATCGCGAGTCGGCCTATGAGCGGCTGACCGCCCGTGCTCAGCAGGCCGAGGCAACAGAGCCCACGCCGGCCGAAAGCGGCAATGATCTGGGCAGCATGGCTGGTGAGCTCTTGGGCGGTTTTGCCGGGCAGGTGATGAAAACCGCCATGCGCCAGGCGGCCAACCAGCTCGGCCGGCAACTGGTGCGTGGTGTGCTGGGCTCTCTGCTGGGTGGCAAGCGGCGCTAGCAGGCTGTTTGGCGGCTGGCGCGGCGCACAGCCAGGTCAATCCAGTGGATTGGCCTTGGCCTGCTGCTCTTTCCTGATCTTTTCCAGTTCCCGCTCGAACGCATGGTCGAGGAGGTTGGGGCGTTTGCGCCAGGGCTTCTTCTCAGGGTCCGGCTGAGCGGCGTAGGTGATCACTTCACCGCCGTAAACATCCTTGTAACGCGTGGCCTGACGCTCCAGTTCGGCGCGTAGTTGCTCTTTCGTCACAGTATTTTCCAGGAAGTTGTCTCGCATGGGGTCAGGACAGACCCGCTGTTGCACAGTTTGCCCCGTCTTGATGACGGCTCGATTAAGCGGCGGCAGGCCCGCGGCGCAGCTGTGCTGGGCTCTAGTATGGCGCCGGCAAAGCCCCGTAGCCAAGGGGGTGCGGTCATTCGGCCCGCTGATGGACGTGAACCGGTCTGGACGCGCCGTCGGCCGGGGGATGAGTGGAAGTGGAAAAAAGCAATTTTTGCGTCTGAAAAAGCGTCATTAATGGTATTGTTCGCGCCGGAAAATCCACGCCTCGGTTCACAAGACCAGATCCTTGCGTGATTGGCCTGCTGCAACGCTGCCCAAATGATCGTCAATCCGCTAGCTGAGCCAGAAGGCGCGCCTTCTCCCGCTCTTGACTCAGCGCTGGCGACAGGGGTGGTGCCGGCAGGTCGGTGTGGTAGTGCCGCCTGGCTTGCGCGCAGAAACTCCGAAACTGCGTCGGTCCGGGTTGCATTTGATAACGCGCAGACACGCGCTAGGCCTCGGCCGTCGATTACCTGCGGCAGATCATGATTTTGGAGAAGCGTTAAAATGGCGCATGACGTGAACGAAGCAGTAGATGTGGTGCTGGTTGGGGCCGGCATCATGAGCGCAACACTCGGTGCTCTGCTCAAGGAGCTCGATCCCGGCATCAAGCTGGAACTGGTCGAGCTGCTGGAATCGGGGGCGATTGAAAGCTCCAACCCGTGGAACAACGCGGGTACCGGCCATGCCGGTCTTTGTGAGCTGAACTACACCCCGGAAACCGCCGATGGCTCGATTGACACCAAAAAAGCCATCCACATCAACTGCATGTTCGAAGTGTCCAAGCAACTCTGGGCGCACCTGACCGAGCAGGGCACCTTCGGTTCTCCAAAAACCTTCATCAACCCCGTTCCGCACCTGTCCTATGTCAGTGGCGAGTCGGGTGTGGCCTACCTGAAAAAGCGTTTCGAAGCCCTGCGTGGCCACCACTGCTTCGAGTCCATGGACTTCACCGAGGACAAAGCCACGCTGAACGACTGGATGCCGCTGATGATGCCGGGCCGCAAGGCCGACGAGCGCATCGCCGCGACCCGTGTCGAGGGCGGTACCGACGTCAACTTCGGTGCGCTGACCAATCAGTTGCTGGATCACCTCAAGACCAAGCCGGGCGTATCCATCCGCTACGCGCAGAAAGTCTATGGCCTCGACCGTCAGGGCAAGGGCTGGTGTGTCAAGGTCAAGGATCTGAAAACCGGCAACACCCGTGAAATCAGCACCGGTTTCGTCTTCCTCGGCGCAGGTGGTGGTGCATTGCCGCTGCTGCAGATGTCCGGCATTGAAGAAGGCAAGGGTTACGGCGGTTTCCCGGTCAGTGGCCAGTGGCTGCGTTGCGACAACCCGGAAGTGGTCGCCAAGCACCACGCCAAGGTCTACAGCCAGGCCGAGGTCGGCTCGCCGCCCATGTCCGTACCGCACCTGGATGCGCGCATGGTCGATGGCAAGAAGTCCCTGCTGTTCGGACCCTATGCCGGCTTCACCACCAAGTTCCTGAAGAACGGCTCGTTCCTCGACCTGCCGCTGTCGGTGCGTCCGGGCAACCTGCTGCCGATGCTGGCCGTGGCCCGCGACAACATGGACCTGACCCGCTACCTGATCAAGGAAGTGATGCAGTCCATGGAGCAGCGCCTGGATTCCCTGCGCAAGTTCTACCCGGAAGCCAAGGCCGAAGACTGGAGCCTGGAAGTGGCTGGCCAGCGCGTGCAGATCATCAAGAAGGATCCGAAGACCGGCGGCAAGCTGGAGTTCGGCACCGAGATCGTCGCCGCCGCCGATGGCAGCATCGCCGCCCTGCTGGGTGCCTCGCCGGGTGCCTCGGTGTCGGTATCGGCCATGCTTGACCTGATCGAGCGCTGCTTCGCCGACAAGATCAAGTCGGCAGACTGGAGCGCGCGCCTGCAGGCCATCTTCAAGGCCGATGCCAAGGCCCTGGAAAACGATCCGGCGCTGTACCGTGAAGTCAGCGCGGCGTCGAGCAAGGTGCTGCAACTGGTCTAAGTGACCGCACCAACAAAAACCGCCCCACGGGGCGGTTTTTTTATGGGCTGAGTTTGGCGGTATAGGTCGGCGGCTGGCTGCCGGGTCTGCCCGGTGATGCTATTCGTTCGAGGCTACTCGACAGCCCAGGTTCGCTGCAGCCACGGTGCAGGGAAAATACCGCTGGGTGATGCGCGCATAGCTGCCGTCTGCTATTGAGGCAGCCAGTGCCGCGTTGAATTGCTCAACAAACTCGGGCGTCACTGATTTGCGGCTGAAAGCAACCACGGCAGGCTCTTCAGAGACCACCAGCGAGCTGCGGACAATT
>CALMID010000025.1 GCA_937863915.1 uncultured Pseudomonas sp. | reverse complement strand
GCAGTTTGCCACCGCGGTTGATCACAACGTCGCCGTTGCCCAGGTCGGAGGCGGCAACTTCTTCGCAATCCAGGAAGGAGTTGTACAGGTCGCCCAGGTCGCCCGGCTCTTTGGTTACGGCGATCTGCTTGGTCAGGCCGGCACCCAGGGAGTCGGTACGAGCAACGATCACACCGTTGTCGATACCCAGTTCCAGGAAGGCGTAGCGAACGGCGGCGATCTTGGCCAGGAAGTCAGCGTGCGGAACGGTCACTTTGCCGTCTTGGTGGCCGCACTGCTTCTCGTCGGAAACCTGGTTTTCGATCTGGATGCAGCAAGCGCCTGCTTCGATCATGCGCTTGGCCAGCAGGTAGGTGGCTTCCGGGTTACCGAAACCAGCGTCGATGTCGGCGATGATCGGGACGATGTGGGTTTCGTAGTTGTCGATCTGCTTCTGGATTTCAGCGGCCTTGGCGCTGTCGCCAGCTTCGCGAGCGGCGTCCAGAGCGGTGAACAGCAGGTCCAGTTCGCGGCTGTCAGCCTGGCGCAGGAAGGTGTACAGCTCTTCGATCAGGTCGGAGACTGCAGTCTTCTCGTGCATCGACTGGTCCGGCAGCGGGCCGAAGTCGGAACGCAGAGCAGCAACCATCCAGCCGGACAGGTACAGGTAGCGCTTGTTGGTGGTGCCCAGGTGCTTCTTGATGGCGATCAGCTTCTGCTGGCCAATGAAACCGTGCCAGCAACCCAGCGATTGGGTGTACTTGGAAGAGTCAGCATCGTACTCAGCCATGTCTTTGCGCATGATGTCGGCGGTGTACTGAGCGATTTCCAGACCGGTCTTGAAGCGGTTCTGCGCGCGCATGCGGGCAACCGATTCCGGGTTGATAGCGCTCCAGCTGCTGCCGGCAGCTTCTTTCAGTGCGGCAACGGCTTTGATGTCGTTTTGATAAGCTGACATGGTCAATCCTTCAAAGTATGTGTTTGGTTAAGCACCTGGTTCCCATCCTGCTACACGCCGCAGAACGCCGAAGATGCTGACTGACACGGATTGACGCTAAGGAGGAGGGGCTGGACTGGCAGAGTCACCTATCGAAGAACTCCAATAGGGTGACACAGCAGTTGATCGTTACGCTTCCCCGTCCCTCAGGACAACCTCGTTCCAGTCGCAACCTCGTCGAACGGCCTTGTGGGCTGGTAAGACACAGATCATGTTGAAGTTCTTCGCGATGATCTGGAGGCTTTCAAAGCCTCTGGCTAGCGGGAGCGCGGCAATGATGCGCCTAGCTGGCGCGGGCGTCAATCAATTTGTAGTGCCGATTATCGGGCACTACATTTTGCGACCACTCAGTCAAGCGCCTCGACCTTGATTCGCATGCTGGTGTCGCTGTAGCCCTGTGTTGAGCGCCTTTGCAGAAAGCCGTGACTGTCTCCCTGGCTCTGCTCACTGACGCCCCCCAGCTGAATCCACTCGCCGAGGCGGCCGCTGACCCGGGTGTCGGCGCTCTGCACATCGATCACGCCAGGTTGATGCTGGCTGAGGCGATCGTTGTTGCTGCTGATGCTTAAATGCACCATTTGCCCAGTCAGCGATGCCGTGACGTAAAAGCCCTGGGTGACATTGCGGTATTCGGTATTGCTGTAAACCTGGCCATAGGGGCCAACACTGGTGCTGGTCAGCGGTACGCTCTGACCGACCTGAATCAGCGCCGGATAGCCTTCCCTGGCCGGGATCTGCTGCCCGCCGCCGCGGCGGGTGTCGGTACTGCGGCGAATAATGCGGACCTGATCACGCCCTTGGACTTCGCCGCGACCTGCTTCAATCTCGACATTGCCGGCACTTGCCGAGCCATCGACACGATAGCCTTCGGTATCGCCAGCGGCAGACTCACTGGTATCGACGCTGATCAGCAGTCGGCGCGGAGCGGTGTCCAGTTGCGCTACCAGCTGGCGGACTTCCTCGATCTTGGCGGGTTCGGCATTGATCACCAGTTGGTTGCCGTAACTGCTGACCCGGCCTTCGCCGGCCAGCATGGACTGCACCACGCCGAGAACCTCGTCAGCGGTACGGTAGTTGAGCTGGATGAGTTCGGTGGCCGCCATGACCGGCGCCGTCACAACCAAAAACGAAAGGGCAAGCCAGCGGCGCAGGGTCATAACAGAAAACTCCTCAGATCGGGATCGCTCAGACTGTAGCTCCAGGCCTGCTCGAACAGCTGCAACTGCTGCCGCAGGCGCCCCGGATTGCTGTAGTAGACATAGCCAGCATATTGGCCGGGCTCAGGCCGTATCCACAATGCACAGTCATCAACCAGCAGAAAGCTGCCCTCACTGGCGGGATTTTCCGGATTGACGCGGCGAATGCTGCAGTTGCTTGACAGGCGGCGACTCAGGTTGATCAGGCGGTGGCCGTCCTGCACGGCGCGTCGCACGTCCTGAACCAGGATGCGCAGCTGGTTGCGCGGGCTGGCCAGCAGCAACTGGGTGCAGGCATCTTGCACGCTGCTGTGGTTATACAGCCAGGGCTCCAGATCGCCACTATAGATGCAGATGCGCCGCCGGGCCTGTTGCAGCAGCGCCAGGGCGTGAGCGCGAGCAAGATCCGCCGAGGCAAAGCGTTCCAGCGTCTGGTGCTTGCCTAGCTGGAACGGAGCAGGTTCTGGCTTGGCAGAAAGAGTCGTCTCAGCAGCAGGATTGTGAATGGCAAAACGCCCGGGAGAGTCGAATTCTATGGCCGGCAGCTCAAGGTCTGTGGCGGGAATCTCGTCTTCCGGGCGTTCGCTCATGATGGCTCAGCTCGATTGTTGACGCAGCATGTCTACGTGAGGGATGCCCGCATCCAGGTATTCCTCACTGAGGATGCGAAAGCCATGGCGCTCATAGAACGGCGTGGCTTGTACCTGCGCCGACAGGCGCTGTTCATGCAGGCCACGCCGCTCGGCCTCGGCAATCACCGCGGCAAGCAGGGCATCACCCACATTCAGACCGCGCCAGTCCTTCAGTACTGAAACGCGGCCAATCTGGCCATCCGGCAGCAGGCGAGCAGTGCCAATCGCATAGTCGCCTTCGTAGGCCAGGAAGTGCACTGCCTGGGCGTCTTCGGTGTCCCACTCCAGTTCCGGCGGCACAGCCTGCTCGGCAATAAAGACTTTCTCGCGGATGCGGCGCAGATCGGCATTGTCTTTCTGCCAGTCGGCAACGCGTACGCTAATGCTATTCATCGGCGAACCCCAGACTTCCTTGCTTGATCAGTTCGTTGACAAGTTTACGCCCGTCTTCATCTTCCAGCCATTGGCCAAGATTCTCGACATGCAGGGCATCGGCGCTGCAGACCAGCTTCAGCAGCTCGCGCAGGCTGCCCGGCAGCAACCGGCTCTGGCCACTGGCAAACAGCAGCAGATCATCATCGACTTCGCTCCAGGCCAGGCGCGCACTGGGATTGCGGATGATCACCGCGCCCTGTTCGAGGGCTGTCAGCAGGTCGTCCTCCTCCAGGTCCTCTCCGGCCACCAGCTCGGGGTAGCGCGGCTCGGTCATGAACTGGCCAAACCAGGTCAGCAGCAGGCGCTCATCGCTCATGTGTTCATTGAGCAGGCCCTTGAGGCGCTCCAGAGCGTCGCGCTGAATCTGTGCCGGATCACTGCCCACAGGCTGGATGTCGGCATCGCTGTAACGCTCCTCGTCACTGAGAAACTGCGCGAGGAAATCCGTGAAGTGGGTCAGTACTTCCGCCGCGCTCGGCGCGCGAAAGCCAATCGAATAGGTCATGCAGTCGTCCACGGCAGTGCCGAAATGCGCCAGGCGCGGGGGCAGGTAGAGCATGTCGCCGGGCTCCAGCACCCACTCGTCGGTACCGGCGAACTCGGCCAGGATACGCAGGTCGGCATGCGCCAGCAGCGGGCTGTCGCTGTCGCACATCTGGCCGATTTGCCAGCGACGCTGGCCGTGCCCCTGGAGAAGGAAGACATCGTAGTTGTCAAAGTGCGGGCCAACACCGCCACCGGGCGCGGCGTAGCTGATCATCACATCGTCGATGCGCCAGCTGGGCAGGAAACGGAACTGCTCAAGCAGTTCGGCCACCTCGGGCACGAATTGATCGACCGCCTGCACCAGCAGCGTCCAGTCGCGCTCCGGCAATTGACTGTAGGTATCGTCGGCAAACGGTCCTCGACGCAGCTCCCAGGGGTGCTCGCCATGCTCGAGCACTAGGCGCGACTCGATTTCTTCTTCCAG
>CALMID010000024.1 GCA_937863915.1 uncultured Pseudomonas sp. | reverse complement strand
CTGCAAGGCCGTGCATAGGGAACCAAAGAGCACAAGAATCCAAGAGCTGAGGAAATCAGAAACAAACCTTCAGGCCACTGGGAGCCGAGTCCCCGTCAGGAGGCCGAGTGAAGGTGTCGCGCAGAGGGACGAGCCGCAGGGATGCGGCGAGAGGCATAACGGGACAGGGAAGTCCCGTGTATGCCGGCCCCCGGAGCGGCACCGGAGGGAGGGAAGTCTGGCCACAGGCCAGACCCGGATGTCGGGGTGGCCTTCTCTTTGGTTACTTTCTCTTGGCCAGGCAAGAGAAAGTAACTCGCCCAGGAAGGGCGAAACCAGAACCCTCAGCCTGCACGAAAAATGGCAGCTGGCCGACAATGAAAGATCAGCGTCTAGCGCTCCCTCAACGCCTCCGACTGCGCCCGCAAAATCGGCTTGAGCAGGTACGACAACACGCTCTTCTTGCCGGTGATGATGTCCACCGACGCCACCATGCCGGGAATGATCAGCAGCGGACTCTTCTCGGTGCCCAGATGGCTCTTCTCGGTGCGCAGCTGGATCACGTAGAAGCTGTTGCCTTCCTCGTCGGTGATGCTGTCGGCACCGATATTGACCAGCTTGGCCTTGAGCCCACCGTAGATGGTGTAGTCATAGGCCGTGAACTTGACCACCGCCTCCTGGCCCGGATGGAGGAAGGCGATGTCCTGCGGACGGATACGTGCCTCCACCAGCAAGTGATCGTCCAGCGGCACCACCTCGACCATGTCGCTACCTGGCTGGATCACGCCACCGATGGTGTTGACCAACAATTGCTTGACGATGCCGCGTACTGGCGAGGTGACCAGCGTGCGCTTGACCCTGTCCTCCAGGGCCTTGCCGGTGGCCTGGATCTTGTTCAGCTCGGTGCTCACCTCATTGAGCTGGGTCAGCGCCTCGCTTCTGAAGCGCGAACGGGTCTCCTCGATCTTGCGCTGCACCTCGACAATCGCCGACTCGGCCCGCGGAATCGCCAGCCCGGTGGCCTCCAGCTCGCCCTGGCTTTCCACTTCGGCACGCTTGAGGCGCAGCACTTCCACCTGGGAAATCGCACCCTCGGCTACCAGCGGCTCGGACATGCGGATTTCCTGGCGCAGCAGGTTGAGGCTGTTGCGCACCTGAGCCTGTTTGGACTGAAACTCGCGCAGTTCTTGCTGACGCTGCACCAGTTGCTCCTCCAGGCCAGCCACTTCATCGGTGAGCTGCTGCTGGCGACTGGTAAATAGCTCACGCTCGCTGTCGGCCAGGCCCGGCGCCTTCTCCTGCACCTCCGCCGGCACCGCCAGCTCACGGCCGTCGACCTCGGCGCGCAGGCGCTCGACCTGCATCAGCAGCGACAGGCGGTCAGCCTCGGTCTCGCCGACATTGGAGGCAAAACGCGTGTCGTCCAGACGCAGCAGGGCATCGCCCTTTTCCACCAGCTGGCCCTCGCGGACGAACAGCTCGGCGACGATGCCACCTTCCAGGTTCTGGATTTTCTGCAGTTTGGAGGATGGAATCGCCTTGCCATCGCCGCGCGTGACTTCGTCGACCACGGCGAAATGTGCCCACAGCACCGCAAACAGAAAGAAGCCGACCAATGCCCAAATGGTCAGACGCACCACGCGCGGAGCGTCCTCGACCAGGGCCTTGCTGACCTCCGGCAGTGGTTCGTCACCGAGCGGATCACCCGCGCCGAAGTAGGCTCGCAGCGCTTCGCGCCAGTTCTGCAGGAAGGACTTAGGCTCCCGAAACGATTTAGCTGACACTGATCTGTCCCCGCTTCAAGGCGTCCATAACTACTTCCTTCGGGCCGTCGGCGATAATCTGCCCACGATCGACGATCACCAGGCGCTCCACCAGGCTGAGCATGGACGCGCGGTGCGTCACCAGCAGCAGGGTCTTATTGGCCAGCAGGGACTGCAGGCGCTGCTTGAGGCGCTCCTCACCGGTGTTGTCCATCGAGCTGGTGGGCTCGTCGAGCAGCAGGATCGGCGGATCGAGCAGCAGCGCGCGAGCGAGGGCCACGTTCTGCCGCTGGCCGCCGGAAAGATTCTGCCCGCGCTCGCCCACCTGCATTTCGTAGCCTTCCGGGTGCAGCCGGGCAAACTCGTGCACCCCGGCCAGCTCGGCGGCCTGCAGCACCAGATCGTCCTCGACATAGCGCGCGCCGCTGACCAGGTTGTCGCGCAGGGTGCCGGCAAACAGCTGGATATCCTGCGGCACGTAACCAATGTTGTGGCGCAGGTCGCTGACGTCCAGCTGCCGGCTGTCGATACCGTCGACCAGCAGGCTGCCAGCCTCGGGCTGGTAGAGGCCGACAATCAGCTTGGCCAGGGAGCTTTTACCCGAGCCGCTGCGACCGATGATGCCGATCTTTTCGCCCGGACGAACCACCAGGTTGATGCCCTTGAGCGCCGCCTGCTGCTGGTTGGGGTAGCTGAAATCGACCTTGCGGAACTCGATGGCGCCCTGCAGGTTCTGGCGCTTGAGCGGTCGCTCGTCCTCCACCCGCTCCTGCGGCAGGGCCATCATCTGCTCGACGTTGGTCATGGTCAGCTTGGCCTGCTGGTAGCGGGTCAGCAGCCCGGCCATCTGGGTCAGCGGGCCGAGCGCCCGGCCATTGAGCATATAGCAGGCGATCAGGCCGCCCATGCTCAGATCACCGGCGATGATCAGGTACACACCCAGCACGATCATCAGCACGCCGGCCATCTGCTGCAGCAGCAGGGTCAGGTTCATCGCCAGACTGGAAAGCATCTTCACCCGCAGTTCCAGACGGCTGAGAGTGCCGATGGTCTGCTCCCACTGGTACTGGCGTTCACTCTCGGCATTGTTGACCTTGACCGCATCGAGGCCGGCCAGGGTCTCGATCAGGCTCGACTGGCGCTCGGCGGACAGCGCCAGGGTGCGGTCGATGGTTTCCACCAGGGGTTTCTGCAGTGCCCAGTTGATGGCGAATGCCAGCGGGAAGGCCAGCAGCGGAATCCACGCCAGGTGCCCGCCGATCAGGGCGATGACCAGCAGGACCAGCAGGGTGAACGGCAGGTCGATCACGCTCGCCAGAGTCAGCGAGGCGAGGAAGTCGCGCAGGCTCTGGAACTCGTGAATGTTCTGGGCGAAGCTGCCGACCCGCGCCGGGCGGTGCTTCATGGCCATGCCGACAATGCGTTCGAACAGCGTGGCGGAGATGATCAGGTCGGTCTTCTTGCCGGCCAGATCCAGGCACAGGCCGCGCAGGGTCTTGAGCAGCAGGTCGAAGAAGAACGCACCGCTGATGCCGATGGCCAGCACCCAGAGTGTCGCCTCGGCCTGGTTGGGCACCACGCGGTCGTAGACGTTCATGGTGAACAACGGCACCAGCAGGCCGATCACGTTGATCAGCAGGCTGGCAGCTACTGCGTCGATGTACAGCCAGCGCGAGCGCAGCAGGGTATCGCGGAACCAGCGCTGAGTGCGCGGAATCAGCTCGCCACGCCCCAGATCCAGCTTGTGCTGCGGCTGGGCGAAGAACACCTCGCCACTGTAGTCGGCTTCCAGCAGTTCGGCAGCGACCGTGACTTCGCCGCCCTCGGTCTCGCTGGGCATGATGCGCGCCCGGCCATCATCTTCCCAGGCCAGCAGGATGGCGCAACGCCCGCCCTTGAGCAGGAGCATGGCCGGCAGGGCCAGTGCCGGAATCTGCCGGAGCCCGCGCCGCAGCCAGCGCCCCTGCAAGCCGCCACGCGCGGCTGCACGTGGCAGTAACTCGGCCGTCAGACGCTGCTCGGGCAGCGGCAGACCGGCGGTGAGCATGGCCCGGCTGACCGACTTCTGGTGCAGGGCACACAGTGACAGCAGACTGTCCAGCAGCGGATCATCGTAGCGATCACGCGGATCGCTGGTGGGTAGCGCTTGACTGGTTTCGGCGGTCACTCGGTCATTCCCAGGCAGTAAGAATCTGATCAAAGTCTGCTGCGCGTCGGGCCTGCAGCGTTAAAAGCAGGCTCGAAATGCTCATTTACCATTCGTAAACTCCGCTTCCTCACCTGCTTTTGCCTTGCATGCCTCTA
>CALMID010000023.1 GCA_937863915.1 uncultured Pseudomonas sp. | reverse complement strand
CGTTCGCCGCCGCCCTCGCCCACGCCGGCGTCGAGGCCACACAGGCCGCCCATATCGGCGACCACCCCGGTGACGACATTGCCGGCGCCCTGGCTGCCGGCTTCCGGGCCATCTGGTTCAACCCCCAGGGCAATGCCTGGAGCGATGCGCCGCCGGCCCACGCCGAAGTTCGCGCCCTCGCCGAACTACCCGCCCTGCTGCACGGCTGGCGCTGAAACGCGGCCATGAAAAAGCCCGCCGATTGGCGGGCTTTTTCATGGCGCCACCTCAGATGGGGCGGCTGCCGTATTTGCTGTCCGGCTTCTTGGGCGGGTCGGCAACCACGTTCGGTTCGACCTCCTGCACCTTGCCGCCACGGGCAAGGAACTCTTCCATGGCCCGGGCCAGGGCATCGCGATCCTTCTGCTTGGCTTCGACGGAGGGCAGTTCTTCCTCCTCTACCACCACCTTGGCTTTCTTGCCGGAGGAGGCTGGCGTGACTTCGCCATCGCTGTCATCGGCCTCGTCTTCGTCGGCAGCGGCGCCCAGCTCCTCGCCGTCCTCGTCCTCGGTGCCTTCCAGTTCGTCCTGTTCCAGTTCTTCGTCGCTCATGTTCAACCTCTTGCCTAGCGAAAAGCAGGTTAGTTATAGACCAGCCACGCGCAATCTTCGCGGTGCCAGAAAAAATTCAGAAAGACTCTCCCTGCAGGGTCACCACCAGCCGGCGTGCCCCCGCGTGATCGCGGTGCTCGCCCAGGTAGATGCCCTGCCAGGTGCCCAGCGCCAGGCGTCCCTCGCGTACCGGCAGCTGCAGGCTAACGCCAAGCAGGCTGGACTTGAAGTGCGCAGGCAGATCATCCGGCCCTTCATCATTGTGCTCGTAGCCCGCCATTTCCTGCGGTACGAGACGGTTGAAGAAGCGCTCGAAGTCACGTCGCACCGCCGGGTCGGCATTCTCGTTGACCGTCAGCGAGGCCGAGGTGTGCTGCAGCCACAGGTGCAGCAGGCCGACACGACAGCGCGCCAGCTCGGGCAACGCCTGCTCGACCTCGGCACTGATCAGGTGAAAACCACGCGGGCGTGGCTTGAGGCTGATCAGGGTTTGCTGCCAGAACATGCCGCCCATCCGTGATTCCCGTGCAGGAGCCTTAGCGCGCGCATTCTAGCGCGGCCACAGAAAAAGCAAAGGGCGCCGAAGCGCCCCCTGCGACCCAGATCGAGCGTTATTTGCGGGTGAACTCGGGGTAGGCCTCCATGCCGCATTCGACAATATCGACGCCCTCGTACTCATCCTCCTCGCTGACGCGCAGGCCCATGACCAGCTTGATCAGTCCCCACACCAGCAGGCTGGCCAGGAACACCCAGGTAAAGATGCAGGCCACACCCAGCAGCTGCGCGCCGAAGCTGGCCGCCGGATTGCTCAGCGGCACCGCCAGCAGGCCCCAGATGCCGGACACGCCGTGGACCGAGATGGCGCCGACCGGGTCATCCAGGTGCAGCTTGTCCAGGGCCAGGATGCAGAACACCACCAGCACACCGGCCACCGCCCCGATCAGGCTGGCCTGCACGGCGGTCGGCGTGGAGGGCTCGGCGGTGATGGCCACCAGCCCGGCCAGGGCACCATTGAGGACCATGGTCAGGTCGGCCTTGCCGAACAGGATGCGCGCCACCACCAGTGCCGCCAGCAAGCCACCGCAAGCCGCCAGGTTGGTGTTGACGAACACGCTGGCCACCGCATTGGCGTCGCTGATGGTGCTCATCTTCAGCTGCGAGCCGCCGTTGAAGCCGAACCAGCCGAACCAGAGGATGAAGCAACCCAGAGTCGCCAGCGGCAGGTTGGCACCGGGGAAGGCATTGATCTGGCCGTTGGCCGCGTACTTGCCCTTGCGCGCACCGAGCAGGATGACCCCGGCCAGTGCTGCCGTCGCACCCGCCAGGTGCACCACGCCGGAACCGGCAAAGTCCTTGAAACCGGCCGCCTTGAGGAAACCGCCGCCCCAGGCCCAGTAGCCCTCGACCGGATAGATCACGGCGCACATCACCACGGCAAAGGCGAGGAAGGCCCAGAGCTTCATGCGCTCGGCCACGGCACCGGAAACGATCGACATGCAGGTCGCGGTGAACACCACCTGGAAGAAGAAGTCGGCCCGCTTGGAGTAATAAGGCGCACCCTCGCCACCGGCCGCGACCACCTCGGCGGCATGCTCGTCGCCGATCAGCACACCCAGGTTGGGCAGCACGCCGCCGGCATCACCGCCGTACATCAGGGCATAGCCGCACAGCAGGTACATCACGCAGGCCAGGCCGTAGAGCACGATGTTCTTGGTGAGAATCTCTGTGGTGTTCTTTGCCCGTACCAGGCCGGATTCGAGCATGGCGAAGCCGGCCGCCATCCACATCACCAGGGCACCACAGATCAGGAAATAGAAGGTATCCAGCGCATACTGCAGGGGAATCAGAGCCGTACTGTCCATGGGGTACTCCTTTGTACCGGATCACATCGCGCCGTCGTTGGCGCAGAAAGAACAACGCCCGGCAAGCCGGGCGTTGGGTACTGCGTGAGGCTTACAGGTTGTAGCCGCGCTCGTTGTGCTCGGAGAGGTCGAGACCGACAGTCTCTTCTTCCTCGGTCACGCGCAGGCCCATCACCAGATCCAGCACCTTGAGGCTCACGAAACTGACGACACCGGTGTAGCTCACGGTG
>CALMID010000022.1 GCA_937863915.1 uncultured Pseudomonas sp. | reverse complement strand
ATCCACCCCCCGCCGCTTTGCTGAAGAACAGGCCGGCGGCTTGCCGCAACCGGGCGAGCTCTGGGCCGAAGCACGCCTGGCTCAGGCCCTGGGCATCGAGCCAGGCGCACGGATCGAGGTTGGCGCGATAGAGTTGACCCTGACCCGCCTGCTCACCTATGAACCGGAGCGTGCCGGCGACTTCTACAGCCTCACGCCGCGTGCCTTGATCAACCTGGGCGATCTGGCTGCCACCCAGGTAGTACAGCCGGGCAGCCGGGTGCGTTACCGCGATTACTGGCGCGGTTCTGCAGAAGCCGTGCGTGCCTACCGGCAGCAGGCCAAGCCCAGCCTGGCCGCCCATCAGCAACTGCTCGATGCCCGTGGCGGCAACACCCAGGTGGGCGGCGCACTGAGCCGGGCCGAGCGTTACCTCAATCTGGCCAGCCTGGCCGCCCTGCTGCTGGCGGGGGTCGCCGTGGCCCTGTCGGCGAGTCGTTTTGCCACGCGCCGTTATGACACCAGCGCCCTGTTGCGCTGCTTTGGCCTGCAACGCCGGCAGATCACCCAGCTGTTCTGTATCCAGCTGCTGGCCCTGGGACTGTTCGCCAGCCTGCTCGGCGCCCTGCTCGGCTGGCTTGGCCATCTCGGCCTGCTGCACCTGCTGGGCGGCCTGTTGCCGGAAGAGCTACCGGCCGTGGGCTGGCTGCCGGCCCTGGCGGGAGTTGCCAGCGGCCTGATCACCCTCGCCGGCTTTGCCCTGCCGCCGCTGCTCAACCTGGGGCGCGTATCGCCGCTGCGGGTGCTGCGTCGCGACCTGCAGCCGCTGCCGGTCTCCGCCTGGCTGAGCTATGCCCTGGCCATTGCCGCACTGGGCCTGATCATGTGGCGCCTGAGTCTCGACTGGCGCCTGACCCTGGCCCTGCTCGGCGGCGGCCTGCTCACCTGCCTGTTGCTCGGCAGCCTGCTGTGGCTGGCCTTGCGCAGCCTGCGCCGGGCATTGGAAAACGCCCCGCTGGGCTGGCGCCTGGGGCTTGGCCAACTGCTGCGCCATCCACTGGCGGCCACCGGCCAGGCCATGGCCTTCGGCCTGATTCTGCTGGCCATGGGCGTTATCGGTCTGCTGCGTGGCGAGCTGCTGGACAACTGGCAGAACCAGCTACCCAGCGATGCGCCCAACCATTTCGCCATGAACATCCTGCCCGAGCAGCGGCAAGCCTTTGTCAACGCCCTCGAACAACAGGGCGCCCAGAGTCAGCCACTGTTCCCACTGGTCCCCGGCCGCCTGATTGCCATCAATCAGCAACCCGTACAGCAACTGGTCAGCAAGGATTCCCAGGGAGAGCGGGCGATCCAGCGTGATCTGGGGCTGACCTGGGCCGCCGACCTGCCCGCCGGCAACAAGCTCACTGCCGGCGCCTGGCTGGGTACCACACGCAGCGGCCTGCCCGGCGTGTCGGTGGAAAGCAAGCTGGCGGAAAACCTGAAAATCCAACTGGGCGACCGCTTGACCTTCAGCATCGCCGGGCAAACTCGCGAAGTGGAAGTCAGCAGCCTGCGCGAAGTCGATTGGGACAGCTTCCAGCCGAACTTCTACATGGTCTTCGCCCCCGGCGTGCTGGATGACCTGCCGCTGACCTACCTGACCAGCTTTCACCTGCCGAAGAGCCAGGAAGGCGCCCTGCTGCCACTGTCGCGCCAGTTCCCCAGCGTCACCCTGCTGCAGGTCGATGCCATCCTCGAACAGCTGCGCAGCATCCTGGCCCAGGTCAGCCTGGCCGTGGAGTACGTGCTGCTGTTCGTGCTGGCCGCCGGCCTCTGCGTGCTGTTCGCCGGCCTTCAGGCGACCCTCGACGAACGCCTCAAGCAGGGCGCCATTCTCCGCGCCCTGGGCAGTTCACGGCGCCTGTTGCAACAGGCGCGTCTGCGCGAATTCGCCCTGCTGGGTACCAGCAGCGGCATCCTGGCCATGCTCGGCTGCGAGCTGGTCAGCTACCTGCTGTATCATTTCGTCCTCGACATCGCCTGGCAGCCCCATCCCTGGCTGCTCCTGCTGCCGCTGGCCGGCGGCCTGCTGGTGAGCATTGCCGGCAGTCTGGGAACCCGCCGGGTGATTCACGCCAGCCCGCTGTCGGTGTTGCGCGAAAGCTGAAGCAAAAAGAGCTGAACGAAAAGTCGCCATGAGCCGTTATCGTCCGCCGCGCAGTGCCGGCACTCCCCTGATTACCCCGGAAGGCGAGGCGCGCCTGCGCGCCGAACTGCACGAGCTGTGGCATGTACGCCGGCCGCAGGTGACCCAGGCCGTCAGCGAAGCCGCCGCCCAGGGTGATCGCTCGGAAAATGCCGAGTACACCTACGGCAAGAAGATGCTGCGCGAGATCGACAGCCGCGTGCGCTTTCTCAGCAAGCGCCTGGAAAACCTCAAGGTGGTCAGCGAACGCCCGGCGGACGCAGGCAAGGTCTATTTCGGCGCCTGGGTCACAGTGGAAGACGAAGATGGGGGCGAAGCTCGCTATCGCATCGTCGGCCCTGACGAACTGGATCTGCGCCAGGGCCTGATCAGCATCGACTCGCCCCTGGCCAGAGCCCTGGTCGGCAAGCCGCTGGATGCCGAAGTCAAGGTACAGACGCCGACCGGCGAGCAGTACTACGTGATCACCGCGATCGACTATCCCTGACAGTCGCCTGCTGCACTTTAGCGCAGACGGATCAGCCCCTGGCGTGCGACCCGCAGCACCTCGTGCAGCAACTCGTCCGTCAGCACGCTGGACGACTCACCAAGCACCACCAGATCGAAGGCCGCATCCGGCATCTCGCGCAGTTCGGCAGCCTGGGCCGCCGCAAATTTCAGCAGGCTCTGGCGATCGGCTGCCCAGTTCTTGGGCCAGCCTTCGAGGTATTTGAGCAGACTCGGCGAGTGGTGGGCGATCAGCAGGACATGGGGGTGGCGATCGCCACTGCAGGACGGCAGCGGGGGAAATTGCAGCTGGGGGCGTGGACAGCTCCTGG
>CALMID010000021.1 GCA_937863915.1 uncultured Pseudomonas sp. | reverse complement strand
AGGGCTTCGGGGCTGATCGGCAGGTGCACGTAATCATCGGCGCCACAGGAAAAGGCGCGCATGCAGTCCGGCTCGTTGCCGTTGCTGACCAGGAAGAAGATCGGCGGGCGGGCGCTGCCGACGCGCTGCGGCAATTGGGCCAGGCGCTGCTCGTAGTCCGGGCAGCGCTCATCGACCAGGATCAGCTGGCATTCGGCAGCGTCGGCGTCACCCACACGCACGCCGTGATCCTCCAGGCCGAGACGCCAGAAGGCCTCATGCTCGCTGGCGGCAATCAGATGGATGTAGAGCGGCGGCACTTCGACCGTGGCGCTGTCTGCGCCGAGGTCGTCATCCCATAAGTCGATGCCTGACATGGTTCTTCCTTGCTCCGCGTTGAGGGTGCGAAGAGCGTCCAGGCCGCGCGCACCAAGGGTTGCGCCGCAACCGCGACGGATATGCTGAAAGCGTAGAACAAGAATTTTGTTTGCCCAGGCAAGAAGATTGCCGCAGGTCATGCTTCCTGGCGGTAGCTGTCCTTGAGGCGCACATAGTTGGCCGCGCTGTAGGTGAAGAAGGCCTTTTCCTTGTCGCTCAGCGGCCGCGCCTGTTTCACCGGGCTGCCGACATACAGGTAGCCGCTGTGCAGCGTCTTGCCCGGTGGCACCAGGCTGCCGGTGCCGAGCACCACGTCGTCCTCGATCACCGCGCCGTCCATGACGATGGCGCCCATGCCGATCAGCACCCGGTTGCCGACGGTGCAGCCGTGCAGCAGTGCCTTGTGGCCGATGGTCACGTCATCGCCGATGGTCAGCGGCCAGCCGTCGGCATTGAAGGGGCCGGCGTGGGTGATGTGCAGCACGCTGCCATCCTGCACGCTGCTGCGCTGACCAATGCTGATCCGGTGCATATCGCCGCGGATCACCGCCAGCGGCCACACCGAGCTGTCGTCGCCAAGGCTGACATCGCCGATGACCACGGCCGAGTCGTCGATGAACACCCGCTCGCCGAGCCTGGGTGTCATGTCCTGAAAAGGTCTAATGGCCACGATAGCGATCTCCAAAGGAAGGTAGGCGGTCGATTGTAATAAGATGCGCGCATCCGGCGCTGCCGCGCCCATCCGTATAAGGTGCCACCGTGAGCAATCCGCTGCTGCAAGATTTCGACCTGCCACCCTATTCCCAGATCAAGCCCGAGCATGTCGAGCCGGCGATCGACCAGATCCTCGCGGACAACCGCGCCGCCATTGCCGCGCTGCTGGAAACTCAGCAGAGCAATCCGAGCTGGAGCGGCCTGGTGCTGGCGCTGGATGAGCTGAATGCACGCCTTGGCCGTGCCTGGAGCCCGGTCAGTCACCTCAACGCCGTGTGCAACAGCGCCGAGCTGCGCGCCGCGTACGAAGCCTGCCTGCCCAAGCTGTCCGAGTTCTGGACCGAGATGGGCCAGAACAAGCCGCTGTTCGAAGCCTATGACGCGCTGGCCAAGAGCCCGGCTGCTGCCGGCTTCGAGGTGGCGCAGAAGACCATCCTCGAACACGCCCTGCGCGACTTCCGCCTGTCCGGTATCGACCTGCCGCCGGCCGAGCAGCAACGCTACGGCGAGATCCAGATGAAGCTGTCCGAGCTGACCAGCCGCTTCTCCAACCAGTTGCTCGACGCCACTCAGGCCTGGACCAAGCACATCACCGACGAAGCCCAGCTCGCCGGCCTGCCGGATTCGGCCAAGGCGCAGATGGCGCAGGCCGCCAAGGCCAAGGAGCTGGATGGCTGGCTGATCAGTCTGGAGTTCCCCAGCTACTACGCGGTGATGACTTACGCCGACGACCGGGCCCTGCGCGAGGAGCTGTACGCCGCCTACTGCACCCGCGCCTCCGATCAGGGGCCCAATGCCGGCCAGTTCGACAACGGCCCGCTGATGGAGCAGATCCTCGACCTGCGTCAGGAGCTGGCCCGCCTGCTCGGCTTTGCCCACTACAGCGAGCTGAGCCTGGCCAGCAAGATGGCCGAGAATACCGAGCAGGTGCTGCACTTCCTGCGCGACCTGGCCGTGCGCAGCAAGCCGTTCGCCCAGCGCGACCTGCAGGAGCTCAAAGCCTTTGCCGCGGAGCAGGGCTGCGCCGATCTGCAGAGCTGGGATGTCGGCTACTACAGCGAGAAGCTGCGTCAGCAGCGCTACAGCATCTCCCAGGAGCAGGTGCGCGCCTGGTTCCCCATCGACAAGGTGCTGTCCGGTCTGTTCGCCATCGTGCAGAAGCTCTACGGCATCGAGATCGCCGAGCTGCAGGACTTCGATACCTGGCACCCGGATGTGCGCCTGTTCGAGATTCGCGAGAACGGCCAGCATGTCGGCCGTTTCTTCTTCGACCTCTACGCCCGCGCCAACAAGCGCGGCGGCGCCTGGATTGACGGCGCGCGCGACAAGCGCCGCGCCGCCGATGGCAGCCTGATCAGCCCGGTGGCCAACCTGGTATGTAATTTCACCCCGGCGGTGGAAGGCCAGCCGGCGCTGCTCACCCACGACGAGGTCACCACCCTCTTCCACGAGTTTGGCCACGGCCTGCACCACCTGCTGACCCGCATCGAGCATGCGGGCGTGTCCGGCATCAACGGCGTGGCCTGGGATGCGGTCGAGCTGCCCAGCCAGTTCATGGAGAACTGGTGCTGGGAGCCGGAAGGTCTGGCGCTGATCTCCGGTCATTTCGAAACGGGCGATCCACTGCCCAAGGACCTGCTGGACAAGATGCTGGCGGCGAAGAACTTCCAGTCCGGCCTGATGATGGTGCGCCAGCTGGAGTTCTCGCTGTTCGACTTCGAGCTGCATGCCACCCACGGTGATGGCCGCAGCGTGCTGGACGTGCTGGAAGGCATCCGCGATGAAGTGGCGGTGATCCGTCCGCCGGCGTTCAACCGCTTCGCCAACAGCTTCGCGCACATCTTCGCCGGCGGTTACGCGGCCGGTTACTACAGCTACAAGTGGGCCGAGGTACTGTCCGCCGATGCCTTCTCGCTGTTCGAGGAGCAGGGCGTGCTCAACCCCGAAACCGGCCGCGCCTTCCGCGAGGCCATTCTCGCCCGTGGCGGCTCGCAGGAAGCCATGTGCCTGTTTGTCGACTTCCGCGGTCGCGAGCCGTCCATCGACGCGCTGCTGCGCCACAGTGGTCTGAGTGAGGAGGCGGCATGAGCCAGCCGAAGAAGCGCTTCATCGCCGGCGCCGTGTGCCCGGCCTGCAGCGAGATGGACAAGATCCAGATGTGGGACGTGGACGGTGTGCCACACCGCGAATGCGTGGCCTGCGGCTTCTCCGACACCCTGGACGCCCAGGGCAACTCGGTGCCGCGCGAGGTGCCGACCCGGGTCAACAAGGTGGCTGCCAAGCCGGCGGCGCCCAAGGGGCAGACCGTGCAGTTCTTCCCCAATCCCAAGCTGAAAAAATAGCAGGGAGCTATTTTTAACGTCGCACAGCGACGGCCCAGTGGGTGGCCGCCAAGGATGGCAGGCCATAAAAAATAGCGGTCGCTGTTTTTAACGTCGTCCACCGCCTGGCCCGTTGGTCCGGTGGTGGGCTGTCGCAAGGATTGGACTGTCGCGCTCGATAAATGACTGTATATTTAAACAGTATTCTGTCGAGAGCTGCCCATGTCCGTTTCTCTGCCGCCGCGCGGTCGCGGCACCGCCAGCAACCCGCACAATCGCTTTGCCGCCCAGCGCATCATCGCCAGCGATGACGGCTGGTATCAGGAAGTGCCGCCCAGTCGCGCCACCGAGGTGCGGGCGGAGACGGCCAAGACCATCATTACCCGCAACCAGTCGCCGGATCTGCCCTTCGACCGCTCGCTGAATCCCTACCGGGGCTGTGAGCACGGTTGCATCTACTGCTATGCGCGGCCCAGCCACGCCTACTGGGACCTGTCGCCGGGGCTGGATTTCGAGACCCGCCTGATCGCCAAAACCAACGCCGCCGCCTTGCTCGCACAGCAGCTCAGCAAGCCCGCTTACCTGCCGTCGCCGAACAAC
>CALMID010000020.1 GCA_937863915.1 uncultured Pseudomonas sp. | reverse complement strand
CTTCTACTTCCCCGATCAGCTGGCCGTGCGTTACCAGCTGCAGCGCAGCGGTCAGGAGGCCCGCATCCGTCTGCTGCCGCTGCCTGAGCCGGGAGTGGCGCTGTATTCGGTCTTCAACCGGCGTTCTGCCGCGGTTTATCTGCAGCGTTACGAACAGGCGCTCGGCCAGGTGCAGGCGCAGCAGGACTACCCGAGCTTTTTCCGCGAGCGCATGGCACTCTCTACTCCTCAGTGACGGCTGGCCATGATTGCCGCCGGCACCGTGATTTTTGCCGAGTAAGGATTCTCATGCCCCTCAGGATTGCCCTCGATGATGCCATCGAGACCGATGAAGTCATCGCCCTCTACCGTGCCAATCAGTGGTCCTCGGCCGACAAGCCCGAGCAGTTGCTGGCTGCACTGCGCAACTCCCACGGGCTGGTCACGGCGCGCCTGGATGGCCGTCTGGTCGGCCTTGGCAATGCCATCTCCGATGGCCATCTGGTGGTCTATTACCCGCACCTGCTGGTGCACCCGGCGTTTCAGGGGCAGGGCATAGGCCGGCAGATGATGGATGCGCTGCAGCAGCGTTACGCGGGCCTGCACATGCAGATGCTCACCGCCGATGGCCGGGCCATTGCGTTCTATGAAAGCCTGGGTTTCAGCCGCGCCGGCCAGACCGAGCCGATGTGGATCTACGCCGGAGGTGAACACTGATGCCCGCGATACCGCGTTACCTGCTCGGCGTGTTGTTGCTGGTTGTCGGGCTGGCGGCACTGGCCGGTTATGCCGTACATCAGGGCAACCCCCAGGGCGTGCTGCTGTACACGCCGGCCCCCGGTGAGGCGCCGGGGTATGAATCCGGCTGGCGCATCGGCGCGATTCTCGGCCTGACGGCCCAGGGATTGCTGGCCGGGCTGGTGCTGCTGGTTCTGCAGCTGCTGGCTCTGGGGCGCCCCGAGCAGCGTCAGGTGGCCTGGTTTCAGCCTGTGCAGCTGGCCGGCCTGACGGTCATTGCCGTGGCCGGTATTGGCACCTTGCTGGCGATGCTGGCCGGCTAAGGTTCGGTGCTGCTGGATTCGGTGCTTGGCTGTTAGCGATACACGGAGGTCACGATGAATTTGAATCAGGTGACGGTGGCCGTCACGGATGTGCCGCGTGCCAGCGTCTTCTACCAGCACCTTGGCTTGCAGCTGATTGTCGAGAGCCTGCCGGACTACGCGCGTTTTGTCTGTCCGGACGGCCAGGCGAGCTTTTCGCTCAGCCGCGAGGCGCGGGTGCTGCCGGGCTCGACGCTGATCTATTTCGAGTGCGAGGAACTGGATGCCGAGGTCGCCCGGCTGCAGGCCGAGGGCCTGTCGTTC
>CALMID010000019.1 GCA_937863915.1 uncultured Pseudomonas sp. | reverse complement strand
AAAACGGGAGCCTCGGCTCCCGTTTTTTATTGCCTGTCGTTCAGCGCTTTTCGGCGAGCGCGCGCAGCTTCTCCAGCGTCAGATACGGCGCATCGACCACGAAGCTGTTGGCCAGCCAGGAGGGAATGCTGCCACCCGGCTCGGTATGCACCTGATACAGCGCCTCAACCTGGCCATCGGCCTTTGGCGTGAACTTCCAGATGCCCTCGACCTTGCTCACCCGCACAAAGCCCTTCTCCTCCGGCACATAGGTCGGCACGCCCTTGAGGTGACGGGTGATGCTGCCGTCAGCACCTTCCTCGGTCGTAACCTCCATGACCGAGTCACGCGGCGTCACCGGCCAGGGCGTATTGAAGCGCGTATAGGTCCAGTGCTTGTCGCCTTCGGCCTTCAGCGACTTCTGCTCACGGCACTCGTGAATCCAGGCACAGGAGCCTGCCACGTCCTCCTGCAACTTGCGCAGGCGGGCCATATCCGCCTTGATCAGCGTAACGCCGCGGTAGGCCTTGTACTTCGATCCCGGCACGCTATTGAGGTAAACCTGAATGCCATCTTCATCCTTGGCCAGTTTCCACTCTTCGGCCTGTGCACCGGCGGCAGCCAGAACCAGCACCGCACAAGCGGCGGAGACACCACGCAACATTCCCATCAACCTTCTCCTCACCAAACCGTTATCCGCTCGAACCATCCATCCGAGCGCACTAAACCGCCGTAGCCTGCTCCAGCCAGCCGATCAGACGCAGCGCCTCCTGACGGGAACCACCACAGACCATCTCATCGGGCTTGAATCCGAGACACACGGCAGGCCGCTCCGGCAAGCCGAACAGGCGACAAAAGTCCCTCTCATCCAGCTGCACGCAACGCTCACCCGCCGCCTTGCCATTGGGCATTCCGGGAATGGGTGAACTGATGGAGGGAGCAATGCAGCAAGCTCCACAGCCAGCACGACACTCCATGAAAACCTCCCACACCATTGAAGGGCGGCGATAGTAACGCCAACACCGCACGGGCGGCAGCCCTGCAACTCAGATTACCCTTGGCGCATGGCCGTCAGCTGATTAGGCTTGCGGTTTTGTCCTGTGAGAACCCGCCATGCCGGTCTGGATGCAAACTGCCGCCCTGCTCTGCCTGTCCAATCTGTTCATGACGTTCGCCTGGTACGGCCACCTCAAGACCCTCGGCAGCAAGCCCTGGTATATCGCCGCGCTGATCTGCTGGGGCATCGCCCTGTTCGAATACCTGATCATGGTGCCGGCCAACCGCATCGGCTACACCGAACTGTCGGTTGGCCAGCTGAAGATCATGCAGGAAGTCATCACCCTGGCGATCTTCGTACCCTTCAGCGTGCTGTACATGCAGCAGCCATTGAAACTCGACTACCTGTGGGCCGGACTGTGCCTGCTCGGCGCGGTGTACTTCATCTTCCGCAGCTGAGTCAGGCCTTGCGCTTGAGCCGGGCAATCAGGCTGGAGGTATCCCAGCGCCCGCCACCCATGGCCTGCACATCGGCATAGAACTGATCGACCAACGCGGTCACCGGTAACTGCGCGCCGTTGCCACGCGCCTCGTCGAGGACGATGGCAAAGTCCTTGCGCATCCAGTCGACGGCAAAGCCGAAGTCGAATTTGCCCGCCAGCATGGTCTGGTGCCGATGCTCCAGCTGCCAGGACTGCGCCGCGCCTTTGCTGATTACCTCCATCGCCGCCTCGGCATCCAGGCCGGCGCACTGGGCAAAATGCAGCGCCTCGGAAAGTCCCTGAAGCAACCCGCCGATGCAGATCTGATTGACCATCTTGGTCAGCTGACCACTGCCCACCGGTCCCATCAGGCGACTCATCCGCGCATAGCTGTCGATGACCGGCTCGGCTCGCTGAAAGAAAACCGCTTCACCGCCCACCATGATGGTCAGCAGGCCATTCTCCGCGCCGGCCTGACCGCCTGAAACCGGCGCATCGAGAAAACCCACCTCGCGCTCGGCAGCCTGCACCGCCAGCTCGCGGGCGACATCGGCCGATGCCGTGGTGTGATCAACCAGGATACTGCCCGCCGCCATGCCGGCCAGCGCCCCCTCTGCACCCAGCACCACCTGCCGCAGATCATCGTCATTGCCGACACACACCATCACCAGCTCGGCGCCCAACGCCGCCTCGCGAGGCGTGGCAGCGATCTCGCCACCATACTGCTCCTGCCACTGCAGCGCCCGCGCGGCGGTGCGGTTGTACACCGTCACCTCATGCCCTTGGCAGGCCAGATGTCCCGCCATCGGGTAACCCATGACGCCCAGCCCGATAAATGCCACCTTAGCCATCGGTCACTCCTCCGTTCGCAATGCTGCGAGCCTAGGTGCTGTTGGCGTTTTCGCGCAAGCCGCGTTGCCGGTACAAGGTCTCCCCCGGCGACACGGTTTGCTCGCCATGAAAAGCCACTCCATACTGCAGCGACTGTCATGGAGGACGCTATGTCGCACTGGCTTGTGATCGATCTGGAAGCCACCACCGAAGAAGGCGGCTGGCCCTTGGAGGAAATGGAAATCATCGAGATCGGCGCCAGCCTGGTCGACAGCCATGGCCGCGAGCTGGATCACTTCCAACGCTTCGTCTGCCCCCAGCGGCGCCCGCTGCTCACCCATTTCTGCCGTCAACTGACCCATATCCAGCAGGCCCAGATCGACGGCGCCGAACGCTTTCCGGTGGTCTGGAACAGCTTCGAGCAGTGGCTGGCTCCGCACCTTCCACGCCTGGCAGGCTGGCTCAGCTGGGGCGATTATGACCGCCGGCAGATCGAGCAGGAGTGCCGGCAGCACCAGCTCGACAGCACCTTCCTGCAGATCCCTCACCACAATCTCAAGCAGTGCTTTGCCGAGGCCCGTCAGCTTAAGCGGGCCGTGGGCCTGAATATGGCCCTGCAACTGGCCGGCCTGCACTTTCAGGGCAGCCAGCACCGCGCCCTGGAAGACGCCCGCAACACCGCGCGCCTGCTGCCCCTGACCCGCCTGACAGAGCGTCCACCGGCCTAGTGACTGGGGCGGCCCGCTTGGGCATACTGGCCGCCCTTTTTTAACCCCCTTTCGAGGAATCCCCATGTTCAAGGTCAACGAGTACTTCGACGGCACCGTCAAATCCATCGCCTTCGGCATGAGCGAAGGCCCGGCCACCATCGGCGTGATGGCCCCGGGCGAGTACGAGTTCGGCACCAGCCAGCTGGAAGTCATGCACGTGGTTGCCGGCGCCCTGACCGTCAAGCTGCCGGGCAGCGACAGCTGGGAAACCTTCGCCGCCGGCAGCAAGTTCACCGTACCGGCCAACAGCAAGTTCCAGCTGAAAGTCGCCGAAGACACCGCCTACCTGTGCGAATACCGCTGATCTTTATTCAGCGTTAAAAAAACCGGCCCCAGTGGCCGGTTTTTTCATGCCCCGCTTTCGGTATCGAACTGCAGTTCGGCCAGCCGCGCGTAGAGCGGGTCTGCCTCGATCAGCTCGGCGTGCCGACCGATGGCGCGGATGCGCCCATGCTCCAGCACGGCGATGCGGTCGGCGTCCTTGACCGTGGCCAGACGGTGGGCGATGACCAGCGTGGTGCGCCCGGCCATCAGTTGCGGCAGGGCCTGCTGGATCAGGTGTTCGCTCTCGGCATCCAGCGCACTGGTGGCCTCGTCCAGCAACAGGATCGGTGCATCGGCCAGCAGCGCCCGGGCAATTGCCAGACGCTGGCGCTGACCGCCGGAAAGCCCCTGCCCAGCCTCGCCCAGCGGCGTGTCGTAACCCTGCGGCAGAGCAACGATGAACTCATGGGCATGGGCGGCACGGGCGGCGGCCTCGACCTCGGCATCGCTGGCATTCAGACGACCGTAGCGCAGGTTCTCCGCCACCGTGCCGTGGAACAGTGCCGGCTGCTGCGACACCAGCGCAAAGCAGCGGCGCAGTTTGGCCGGCTCCAGCTCGGCAATGGGTACGCCGTCGAGACGGATCAGGCCCTCGTCGACATCGTGAAAGCGCAGCAGCAGGTCAAACAGGGTCGACTTACCGGCGCCTGAGGGGCCAACCAGCGCCAGGGTCTCGCCGGGCCTCACCGTCAGATCGACGCCATCCAGCGCCGGATGCTTACGTCCGGCGTAGGTAAAGCGCACCCGTTCCAGCTGCAAGGCGCCCTGGGCGGCAGCGGGCAAGCTGCGCGGCTGCGCCGGGGCGGCAATCAGGCTGCGACTGGCCAGCAGCTCAGCGATACGCTCGGCGGCACCGGCGGCGCTCTGCAGATCGCCAATCACTTCGCTCAGGGTGCCCAGGGCGCCACCGACAATCAGGCTGTAGAACACGAACGCAGCCAGATCGCCGCCGCTGATACGCCCCTCGATCACATCCAGGCCACCGACCCAGAGCATCAGCCCCACGGCGCCGAGCACCAGGATGATCACCACACTGATCAGCCAGGCACGCTGGGTGATGCGCCGGCGCGCGGTGGCAAAACTTGCCTCCACCGTGGCGGCGAAGCGCTGGCGATCCTCGGCCTCGTGGTTGTAGGCCTGCACCGTCTTGATCTGGCCCAGGGTCTCGGCCACGTAGCTGCCGACATCGGCCACCCGATCCTGGCTTTGCCGCGCCAGCGCGCGCACCCGCCGACCGAACAGGAGGATCGGCACCAGCACCAGCGGCAATGCCAGCACCACGATGGCCGTGAGCTTGGCGTTGGTGACAAACAGCAGGACGATGCCGCCCAGCAGCATGATCGCGTTGCGCAGCGCCAACGACAGCGAGGAGCCGATCACAGTCTGCAGCAGGGTGGTATCGGCGGTCAGTCGCGACTGGATCTCCGAAGCCCGGTTGGCCTCGAAGAAGCCCGGATGCAGGGTCAGCAAGTGATTGAACACACGCTGACGGATATCCGCCACCACCCGCTCCCCCAGCCAGGAGACCTGATAGAAGCGCGCAAAGGTGCCGACGCCCAGCGCCAGCACCAGCAGGAGAAACAGCAGCAGCGACTGCTTGAGCGCCGTCACCGACTGAGTCGCCAGACCCTGGTCGACCAGCAGGCGAATGCCCTGCCCCATCGACAGAGTGATAGCCGCAGTAAACATTAGCGCCAGCAGCGCCCCCGCCACCCGCAGGCGGTAAGGCGCGATGAAGCTGGCCGCCAGGCCTAAGGCTGTACGATGACGCGGCGATAGCAGACTCAAGTGAACACCCTCCCGATTCAGATGGGCCAGCTTGCCCTATTGCGCGTCTTCGCGCTGCCAGCCAAGCGGATAGAGCAGCTCTTCCTTATAACCGGCCCATACCCGCACCGCCGCCGGGAAACTGTCGTCCAGTTGCGGATCGCCGCTATCTACCAGCAGGGGCCGCCCCTGCAGGGTGCCCAGCTTGCGCTTGGTAGCGACGACCCGAAGATGATCCAGGCCAATGGCGCGCACGACCCGCGGGCTGATCTGCTGGTTGCCGCGGCCGAGGATATGGCCCTGACCGCCGATGGCGGTGACCAGCAGCCGGCTTGGATGCCCCTCGACCAGCTCGAACAGCTGCGCCTCGGTGACATCATGGGCCAGCACCTGGCCGTTCTCGATCACGTCCACGCCCAGCAGGGTGGTTTCCAGGCCCAGATTCTGCGCCAGGCCGTGCAGGGTCGAGCCGGGCCCGAACACATAGCGCACGCCGTCCTCCATGCTGTCCTGCAGCCAGTCGGCCAGCTCCAGCAGCACCAGCTCCTCGGACTCCATGCCGGCCTGCTTGGTCTGCTGCATGAAGTGGCCCTCTTCCGGCACGGTCAGCTCGCCGTACCAGCGCGCCGACACCCGTCCCTCACGCAACGCCGACTCATCGAGATCACGCACCTCGCCGCTGGCCAGACGTACCAGACCGCCTTCCACCAGGCGCGCGGCCAGCTCCCCGGCCGCGCGCGGACTGATGGCATAGACCCCGGAGTGAATCTTCACGCCCGCCGGAATGCCCAGCACCGGCTGCCCATCGCGTACCACGCTGCACACATCCCGCGCCGTGCCATCACCGCCGGCAAACAGGATCAATGCACAGCCAGCTTCCTGCAGGCGCTGCACGGCCTGCTTTGTGTCTTCGGCGCTGGTCGCCGCGTCATTGAGGCTTCCCAGTACCTGATGAGCGAAACCCAGTTCGCGCAGCAGGTCGGCGCCCATGGCGCCGGGAAAGGTGAGGAACTGCAGGCGCTCGCGCAGTGGCAACAGGCACTGCAACGCCAGCCGGGTGCGCTCGCTGGCACGCGGTTCGCTGCCGCGCGCCAGGGCTTCGGCGGCCACGCCATCGCTGCCCTTGAGAGCCGCCGGGCCGCCCAACCCAGCCAGCGGATTGATGATCAGGCCCAGCCTGAATGCCGTCATGTTCATACCTCAACCTGAACCATTCGGCGCCGATGAATAACCGTGCGCCGGAGAAAAAGCCGGCTAGCCTGAACCTTCCGGCCGGTTGCCGACACTGTCACAGAGCAGTCATGCCCACGGCCTAGACTGCCAGAACACCCTGATGAGGAAGTCACCATGCAAGTACAGAACAACGTCCAGCAGGCCCCTCGTTTCACTGCCCCGGCCGCCAATCAGTCGCTGGGCGGCAGCATCATCGATGCCCAGGGCCGCGAAGTGCCGATTACCGAGGACATGGTCCAGTTGGCCTGCCGCGAACTGGACAACTGCAGCCTGGCCAGCGCCAAGCGCGGCTGATCACACCAGCTGCACCCCCAGGGCGCGCAGCAGTGCGCTCTGGGCGGAATTGTCGCCCAGCATCCTGACCTTCAGCCCATCGATCTCCCGACGGTAGGGATAATGCTTGCGCAGCTGATCGAACGCGGCACGCCGCGTGGCGGCATCGCCCTGTAACGAACGCAGGAAGTTGGCGTCATCCAGCCGCGGGTCATAGACGGCGCGGCACACCTGCGCCAGCAGCCAGTCGGGTGATGCCTCGGGCGCCACCTGCAATTCACTCAGCCAGGGTGATGGCAGCAGCTCGCTGAGATGACGCTGTGGCACCTGCCCGAGAAAGGCGCAGAACGCCTCATGAATCATCGCCGTGCCGCGCAGCTTGCCGTCCAGGCTGTAGCCGGCGATATGCGGGGTAGCCAGCTGGCACAGGGCTGCCAGCTCGACATCCACCTGCGGCTCGCCCTCCCACACATCCAGCACCACCTCCAGCTCGGCATCCGCCTCCAGATGCGCCCGCAGGGCGGCGTTATCCACCACCGCCCCGCGGCTGGCATTGATCAGCCAGGCGCCTGGCTTGAGCGCCTGCAACTGCGCGGCGCCGATCAGGTGATGGGTCGCAAGGGCGCCCTCGCGGGTCAAAGGCGTGTGCAGGCTGATCACATCGCACTCGCCAAGGATCTGCGCCAGTTCGACGAAGTCGCCGCCTTCGGCCTCCTGGCGTGGCGGATCGCACACCCGCACCTGCCAACCGAGGCCCTGCAGCACGCGCACCAGGCGACTGCCCACCTGACCGGCGCCCACCACCCCGTAAACCAGCTGATCCAGGCGCCGGC
>CALMID010000018.1 GCA_937863915.1 uncultured Pseudomonas sp. | reverse complement strand
TTGACCAGCAGACCGATGACTGCCACCCACAGGGCCTGATCGAAACCAATCTCGGCCGGCTGCCACAGGCGCAGAATCGACTCGAACGCCATCAGAGCAACCACCACGGCCAGCAGCACCGCGCTGGCAAAGCCGGCAAGCACCTCGACCTTCCAGGTGCCGAAGGCATAGCGCTGGTCATTGGCATGGCGCCGGGCGAAGGCATATGCCAGGGCCGCCAGGCCGATCGCCACCATATGGGAGGCCATGTGCCAGCCATCGGCCAGCAGGGCCATGGAGTTGAACCAGTAGCCGGCCAGGATCTCGACCAGCATGGTCAGCCCCGTCAGTGCCACCACCAGCCAGGCCTGGCGTTCGGCTGTGCGGGCCACCGGGCGGAAATGATGGGAAGACTGCCATTGCTGATGATTGCAGGCGCTCATGGAAACTCCTCGGAATACGGATGCGCAGAGCTTGTGCCTTGCCACCGTGGCAAGGTCAAGCCCGGACCGGCTATCCGCGTCATAGGTGGAGTCCATGCCCCGGCCGCCACTACAATCGCCACTCGTTCAGAGGAGACCGACTGATGCTGCTGGTGATTTCCCCCGCCAAGACGCTTGACTACGACACCCCGCCGGTGACGCCGCGCTTTACCCTGCCGGCGCACCTGGAACAGGCCAGCGAACTGATCGAGCGCCTGCGCGAACTGAGCCCGGCGCAGATCAGTGAACTGATGGACCTGTCCGACAAGCTCGCCGGTCTCAACGCCGCCCGCTATGGCAGCTGGACGCCGGACTTCACGCCGGCCAACGCCAAGCAGGCGCTGCTGGCCTTCAAGGGCGACGTGTACACCGGCCTCAACGCCGAGGATTTCAGCGAGGCGGATTTCGACTTTGCCCAGCGCCACCTGCGCATGCTCTCGGGCCTCTACGGCGTGCTGCGGCCACTGGATCTGATGCAGCCCTACCGCCTGGAAATGGGCACCAAACTGAGCAACGCCCGCGGCAAGAACCTCTACGAATTCTGGGGTGAGCGCATCAGTCAGTGGCTTAACGAAGCCATGGCCGAACAGGGCGACAACATCCTGCTCAACCTCGCCTCCAACGAGTACTTCTCGGCGGTCAAGCGCAAGGCACTCAACGCCAGGATCATCGACACCGAATTCAAGGACCTGAAAAACGGTCAGTACAAGATCATCAGTTTCTATGCGAAAAAGGCACGTGGCCTGATGGCGCGCTACGTGATCAAAGAGCGTCTGAGCAACCCCGAAGACCTCAAGGCCTTCGACTATCAGGGCTATCGCTACAGCGCCGAGCAGTCCAAGCCCGACAGCCTGGTGTTCCTGCGCGACCAGCCGCAGGACTGAAATGGCCTTCTACTGGCCTTGCCGGCCAGTACAGGAGCCGATTGGCCCGTTAGGATGCCCTCGTACGATCAGCGCCCATCAGCAGACAAGGAGTTCACATGAGTCAGCCCGTCGCCTTCATCACCGGATGCTCCAGCGGCATCGGCCGCGCCCTCGCGGATGCCTTTCAGGCCGCCGGTTACAGCGTGTGGGCCTGTGCGCGCAAGGCTGAGGACCTGGCCACGCTCAGCGCCGCCGGCTTTGTCGCGGTCGAACTGGACGTCAACGATGCCGCCGCCGTGCAACGCGCCAGTGCGCGACTGGAGCAGGAGGCCGGGCGCCTGGACGTGCTGATCAACAATGCCGGCTACGGCGCCATGGGCCCGCTGCTCGACGGCGGCGCCGATGCCCTGCGCCGGCAGTTCGAAACCAATGTCTTCAGCCTCATCGAGCTGACTCGCGCCTGCTTTCCGCTGCTGCGTGCCAGCCGTGGTCTGGTGGTGAATATCGGCAGCGTCTCGGGCGTCATGGTCACGCCGTTCGCCGGTGCCTACTGCGCCTCCAAGGCTGCCGTGCATGCCCTCTCCGACGCCCTGCGCATGGAGCTGGCACCCTTCGCCATCGAGGTCATGGAAGTGCAGCCGGGAGCCATCGCCTCCAGCTTCGGCAGCAATGCCAGCCGCGAAGCCGAAGCACTGATCGCTGAAAGCTCAGCCTGGTGGCCGCTGCGCGAGGGCATCCGCGCCCGCGCCAATGCCTCGCAGGATCATCCGACGCCGGCCAGCGAATTCGCCGCCGTGCTGCTGGCCGCCGTGCAACAGGGCAAGCGCCCGCGCCTGCTGCGCATCGGCAATGGCAGCCGGGCCATGCCGCTACTGGCCGCCCTGTTGCCCAAGGCGCTGTTGGAGAAGGTTCTGATGAAGCGCTTCGGCCTCAACCGGCAGCTGGCCCCATGAACGGCAGCGCCCCGCTCGCCCTGCGCTACTACGCCGGCGGCGCCGTGCTCGCCGTGGTGGCACTCAACCTGCTGGTACGCGCGCTATTCAAGCTCGGCGGCGTCAGCGCCACGCTGCTGGTGGCAACACTGGTGGCACTGGGTGTCAGCCTGATCTTCGCCCGCCGGGAAAAACGCCTGCCGACGCTGACCGAGCGCTGGCGACTGGTCGGCCTTTACGGCCTGATTCTGGGATTGCTCTACCTCGGCCTGTTCGGCCTGATGCTGCTCAAGGACGAGCCGGGCCATATGGGTCAGCTGCTGTTTGTCCTGCACGCCCTGAGCTATCCGACCCTGCTGGCGCTGTGTTTCACGCCCAGACTGATCCGCCACTGGCTGCCTCAGGCCGGCTGAGCAGTTTTGACCGGCGGCATACGCGGTTTACGGAACACCAGCCAGTTGCCGAGCATCACCAGCACCAGGCCGGCCAGCGCCGGCGCTGTCCACTGATAACCTTCCAGCCAGGCCGAGATATTCAGCGCCACCAGCGGGAACAGCACCGTGCAATAGGCCGCCTTCTCCGGCCCAAGGCGGCCGACCAGGGTCAGGTAGGCGGTAAAGCCGATCACCGAGCCGGGAATGGCCAGGTAGAGCAAGGCACCGACATAACGCAGGCTGCCCTCGAAGGCAAAGGGCACGCCCTGCAACAGGCAATAGCCAGCCAATAGCAGAGCGCCATACAGCATGCCGTAGGCATTGGTGCTCAGCGGCCGCCAGCCAGCCTTCTGCTGCAGGCTGGAGAGCAGGTTGCCGGCGGAAAAGCTCAGCGTGCCAAGCAGGGCCAGCACCAGGCCCAGCCAGGTCTGCGGCGAGGCGTCATGACTGATCAATTCCGGCCAGAACAGCAAGGCCAGGCCGAGCAGACCACAGCCCCCGCCCGCCAGCACATTGAGCGCCAGCCGCTGGCCGAAAAACAGCCGGGCATTCAGCGCATTCCACAACGTGGCGGTGGAAAACACCACGGCGATCAGGCCGCTGGGGACCCACTGGCTGGCATGGTAGAAACAGACAAAATTGACGCAGAACAGGCATAAACCCTGAGCCAGGCACAGCCCTTGTGCGCGCCGGTCGAGCCGCTGCAGGCGCCCCGTGATCAGCAGGCCGGCGAACAGCACCAGCGCGGCCAGGGCAAAGCGATAGACAATCGACACCTCCGGCGGCACCAGACCCAGTTGCCAGGTGATGGCGATCCAGGTGGTGCCCCAGATCAGCACGGTCAACAGGTAGAGAAACAGGTTCATGCAGGCCTCCTTCGGGCTTGCAGTGTCACGCCTGCAGCCGCTCGGCACTTGCACAATCTTGCGCATTTGCGCGCCGGAGGCTGTGAGCCGACCGCTCGCAGGGTTAGCATGCAAGCCAGTATTTACAGGGCGTGCCGACATGAGTCAGTCGCTGCAACATCAGGTTTTTCAAGCGCTCAGCCGCTCCCGCGCGCAACTGGAGCGTAGCGTGCAGCTGGCCGACGGGTTGGCCCTGGCGCAGTGGCGCAATGCCCATGAGGCCACCCAGTACAACAGCCCTGGGGTTCTCACCTTCGGCTGCTTTCTGGTAGGCGGCTACGGCACCTTTCGCCGCGACCTGCCACAACTCAAGGGCGCGCCGCAGCGCCTGTGCATCCTGCCGGCCGAGCACCAGTCGGCCTGGGTGGTGAACGGCGAGCTGCGCTTTATCCACCTGTATGTGAGCCCGCAGCCGTTTGCCCTCGGTGCCGTTCAGCTGCTCGACCGCGAGCCGCGCGAACTGCAGCTGCAGGAACGCACCTTTCTCGAAGACCCGCAGCAGGCCGGCCGTTTTCGCCAGCTGACCCTGCTCGACTGGCAGGAGCCAGGCGAACGGCTGCTGTGCAGCAGCCTCAGCCAGGCCATTCTCGACCAGGCGCTACTGACTCAGGTAGGACGCAGAAACGGGCTGCAACTCAAGGGTGGCCTGGCACCACAGACGCGGCGCCGGTTGCAGGAATACATCGAGGCGCATCTGGAGCAGCCACTAGGGCTGGCTGAGCTGGCCGAGCAGGCCGCGCTGTCGGGCTACCACTTCGCGCGCATGTTCACGCAGAGCTTCGGCCTGCCGCCGCACCGCTATGTGCTGATGCGCCGCCTGCAGCGGGCAACCGAACTGCTGGCCAGCAGCCCGCACGAACTGGGGGATATTGCCCTGGCCTGCGGCTTTGCCAGTGCCAGTCACTTCAGTACGCGCTTTCGTCAGCACTTCGGCGCAACGCCGAGTCAGTACCGAGCAGCACGATGCATCTGAGCCGCTACGGCTCAGAGCTTGTCCAGCGCACCTTCAATGGCCTGCAGCAGCGCGGCGTCATCCGGCGCCGTGCGCGGCGAGAAGCGAGCCAGCACGCGACCATCAGGCCCCAGCAGAAACTTCTCGAAGTTCCAGGTGATGTCGCCGGGAAACTCGGCGCCCTCACCGGCCAGCAGGGTGTACAGCTGGTGGCGATCCGGACCATTGACCTCGAGCTTGGCGCTCATGGGGAAAGTCACGCCGTAGTTCTGGCTGCAGAACTGGGCGATCTCCGCCTCGCTGCCCGGCTCCTGCCCGGCAAACTGGTTGCACGGCAGACCCAGCACGCTGAAACCGCGGGCACGGTAGCGCTGATAGAGCGCCTCCAGACCGGCGTATTGCGGGGTCAGACCACACTTGGAGGCCACGTTGACCACCAATACCACCTGACCTGCCAGCGGTGCCAGCGGTAGCTCCTGGCCATCCAGGCCTTGCAGGGTCAGGTCATGAAACATGCTCATGAGTCACTCCTTGTGTAAACAACCGGGACGGAAAAGGCGCCTCGAGGGCGCCTTTCCTAATCAGCCTGGCAAGGCCGAGCCCATCAGTGGTGGTGACCACCTTCGCCATGGATGTGGCCATGGGCGAGTTCTTCGGCATTGGCTTCGCGCACGGCAACAACCTTGACCTTGAAGTTCAGGCGCTGACCGGCCAGCGGGTGGTTGCCGTCAACGGTCACGTCGTCGCCTTCCAGATCGCGAATGGTGACGATCTGCATGCCGCCATCCGGACCGGAGGCGTGGAACTGCATGCCGACTTCCAGTTCCTCGACACCTTCAAACATGCTGCGGTTGAGCACGGCAACCAGTTCGGCGCTGTACTCGCCATAGGCTTCTTCCGGCTCCACGGCTACTTCCAGCTCGTCACCAACCTGCTTGCCTTCCAGCGCCTTCTCCAGACCGGCGATGATGTTGCGGGCACCGTGCAGATACACCAGCGGCGCGCCACCAGCGGAGCTGTCGATCACCTCACCGGCATCGTTGGTCAGGGTATAGTCGATGGAAACCGCCTTGTTGGCCGCAATCTGCATGGTTGAAACCTTTGGATAGAGAAAAAAGAACCCGCAGTGTAGCGCCGCGACCGGGCGAAAGCGACACGAACGCAGACGGACGGAAGCTCTGCCGGCTGCTCGGATGGCATCAGGATGAACACGGCCACTGGGTCGCCGAGCTGTCTTGCGGGCATACTCAACACCAGCGCCATCAGCCGCCCTGGCAGAACCGCGCCTGGGTCCTGGACACCGAGCAGCGTCAGGCCAGTATCGGTCAGCCCTTCGCCTGCGGCTGGTGTGCCCAATCTTCTGACAAGGAGGCCTGATGGCCAGTCGCAATATCCTGGTAATCAACTGCGGCAGCTCGTCGATCAAGTTTGCCCTGATCAACGAGGACCATGGCTCGGCCACCCTGCAGGGGCTGGCCGAGCGTCTTGGCAGTCCGGAAGCCGAGCTGAGCTGGCAACAGGGTGACCAGCATGACAGCCTGATGATTTCAGGCGCCAACCATCGGGCAGCACTCGCCCATCTGCTGCCGCTGGTTCAGCAGGCCGCGGGAGGTGCCTTGCACGGTATCGGTCATCGTGTGGTGCACGGTGGCGAGCAGTTCACCAGCGCCTGCCGCATCGATGCCACGGTGCTGCAGGCCATCGGCAACGCCGCCGTGCTCGCGCCGCTGCACAACCCGGCCAACCTGCAAGGCATCGAGGCGGCCCTGGCGGTGTTTCCCGACCTGCCGCAGGTGGCCGTCTTCGACACGGCCTTTCACCAAAGCCTGCCGGAGCATGCGTTCCGTTATGCCCTGCCCGAGTCGCTGTACCGTGAACAGGGCATCCGCCGCTATGGCTTCCACGGTACCAGCCATCGCTACGTGAGCCAGCGCGCGGCCGAAATGGCCGGCCTGGCCTATGACGACAGCTGCTGGCTGGTGGCCCACCTCGGCAACGGCTGCTCGACCTGCGCCGTGGTCAACGGCCAGAGCCGCGACACCAGCATGGGCCTGACCCCGCTGGAAGGTCTGGTGATGGGCACGCGCAGCGGCGACGTCGACCCCAACCTGCATGGCCATCTGGCCCGCACGCTGGGTTGGGACCTGCCGCGCATCGACAGACTGCTCAATCACGAAAGTGGCCTCAAGGGGCTTTCCGGCCTGTCCAACGACATGCGCAGCCTGGAGCAGGCGCGCGAGCAGGGGCATGCCGGCGCGACCCTGGCCATCGAGGTGTTCTGCTACCGCCTGGCCAAATCGCTGGCGTCCATGGCCTGCGCTTTGCCACGCCTGGACGGCCTGCTCTCGCCTCAACCCGCTGTTTGAGCCGGTCGAGA
>CALMID010000017.1 GCA_937863915.1 uncultured Pseudomonas sp. | reverse complement strand
CGAGGAACCGGGCGTCGAGTTGCAGCGCCTGTTCTTCCCCGGCAAGGCGCCGGTGCAACTGGGTGCCGATCCGGATTGAATGTGCCGGTACGAAAAAGCCCGCCTATTGGCGGGCTTTTTCATTGGTCAGGCCAACCAGTCTTAGCGGGTACCGAATACCACCATGGTCTTGCCTTTCACATGCACCAGGCCCTGTTCTTCCAGGGACTTGAGCACGCGGCCGACCATCTCGCGGGAGCAGCCGACGATGCGGCCGATTTCCTGACGCGTGATCTTGATCTGCATGCCATCGGGGTGGGTCATGGCGTCCGGCTGCTTGCACAGATCGAGCAGGGTGCGGGCAACGCGACCCGTCACATCGAGGAAGGCCAGGTCACCGACCTTGCGCGTGGTCTTGCGCAGGCGATCAGCCATCTGGTTGCCGAGGGTGTAGAGAATGTCCGGGTCCTGCTGGGTCAGCTCACGGAATTTGGCGTAGCTGATTTCACCGACCTCGCACTCGGTCTTGGCACGAACCCAGGCGCTGCGCTCGTTCTCCTGGCCTTCCTTGTCGAACAGGCCCATCTCGCCGAAGAAGTCGCCGGGATTGAGGTAGCCGATGATCATCTCGCGGCCGTCATCATCCTCGATGAGGATGGTCACCGAGCCCTTGATGATGAAGAACAGGGTTTCGCAGCGGTCACCGGCGTAGATGATGGTGCTCTTGGCGGTGTAGCGGCGGCGATGACAATGCGCGAGCAGCTTGTCCAGATTCTTGATTTTGGGTGTGAGGGTAATTGCTACCATGCCCGAGTCCCGAGAGAAAAAAAGGTAAGCCTTTGTCTAGAAGGCCATTTTTCTTATTAGTTATGCATCTAAGTGTGCCAGTTATCCGGCGTCAGCTTAACAGACGCGTCCTTGCCGGATAGTGCGTTTTGCGACCTGGCTAACACCTGGGCGCCCACATTCTCAGCTCAAGTGACTATCTAAGGCCATCTAAGGCCATCCGGGGCCTGTGTTAAGCTTTCGGCCCTTCTTTATACAGCGTGGAGTCCCCTAGATGAAAGCACGTATCCAGTGGGCCGGCGAAGCCATGTTCCTTGGCGAGTCCGGCAGTGGCCATGTGGTGGTCATGGATGGCCCGCCGGAAGCCGGTGGCCGCAACCTGGGCGTGCGGCCGATGGAGATGGTGCTGCTGGGTCTGGGTGGCTGCAGCAACTTCGATGTGGTGAGCATCCTGAAAAAGGGCCGGCAGCCGGTGGAGAGCTGCGAGGCCTTCCTGGAAGCCGAGCGGGCCGATGAAGATCCCAAGGTGTTCACCAAGATTCACCTGCACTTCGTGGTCAAGGGCCGTGGGCTGAAAGAAGCCCAGGTCAAGCGTGCGGTGGAGTTGTCGGCGGAGAAGTACTGCTCGGCCTCGATCATGCTCGGTCGTGCCGGTGTCGAGATCACCCACGACTACGAGATTGTCGAACTGGGCTGAGTTGCACGATGAGAAAAGGGCGCCGTTGGCGCCCTTTTTTGTGCCCGCCAAATCGCTCAGATCCGGTAGGTACTCTTGGTCATGACCTTGGCCAGCAGACTCATGCCGAACTTCACCGGAGCCGGGAAGTTCAATCCGCCGGCTTCGAGTGCGGTCGTCGCATGCTGCTGCTCGTCGCTCTTCATCTGCTGGAGAATGGCGCGCGACTTGCGGTCCTCTGCGGGGATCTGCTGCAGATGCTCGTCCAGGTGCTTGACCACCTGATCCTCGGTGGCGGCGACGAAGCCCAGGCTGACCTTGTCGCTGACCAGTCCGGCCAGGGCACCGACGCCGAACGACAATCCATAGAACAGCGGGTTGAGCAGGCTCGGGCGGCTACCCAGCTCGCGGATGCGCTGCTCGCACCAGGCCAGGTGATCGATTTCCTCTTCGGCGGCATGCTCCATGGCGGCGCGCACTTCGGGCAGCTTGGCGGTCAGCGCCTGGCCCTGATACAGCGCCTGGGCGCAGACCTCGCCGGTGTGGTTGATGCGCATCAGGCCGGCCACATGCTGGGTGCTGGCTGCGTCCAGTGGCTGCTCGTTTTCCAGCACGGCGGGCGAGGCACGATGAGGTTGGCCGCTGAACGGCAGCAGCGTTCGCAGGGCTGCATCGGCTTGCAGCAGCAGGCGATCAGCCGGGGTGTAGGCGCGGTTGCCAGTCATGCTCGTGGCTCCTGAAGGGGATAGGCGCAGTTTAACTCACGCGGCGGTGCAAGGCTTGACCGGTATCAGGCCGTGCGACGGGCGTGGCGCCAGCTAACAGCCTGCTAGTCCAGTTCGCGCACGACCCGCAGGCCCAGTGCGTAGTGCTTCTGATCCGGCTGGCGCAGGTCCCGCAGGCTGCTGCGCAAATAGGCCGGGCCGCTGTTCCAGGCGCCGCCGCGCACCACGCGCGGGCTCTGGTCGAGCAGGCCGGCGTCGCGCTGTTCGCTGCCATCCCAGGGATAGGCATAGCGCGAGGCTGTCCACTCCCAGACATTGCCGGCCGTGTCGTACAGGCCGAAGGCATTGGGCGCAAAGCGCCCGACCTGGGCGGTCTTGTTCTGAATGATGCGCGGGCTGTTGCAGCCCCGGCAGTGGGCACGGGGGCGCTGCTCGGGACTGTCCAGCTGCTCGCCCCACCAGTAGTAACTGCGGCTGCCGGCGCGGGCGGCGTATTCCCACTCGGCTTCGGTCGGCAGGCGATAGCGCTGCCCGCTCATGCGGCTGAGCCACTGGCAGTAGGCGCGGGCCTCTTGCCAGGACACGTTGATCACCGGGCGCACGTCGGATAGTCCCCAGCCTTCGTTGTCCGGCAGCGGGGTTCGGGTGTCTTGCTGGTACAGGCGCCAGTCGGCGAAGGTGATTTCAAATCGGCCGATGGCAAAGCTGCGCGCAATCTGCACCGTGAGCGGCGGGCGTTCATTGTGGTTGCCGCGGCCACTCAGATCGCCCAGCTCGAACTGGCCGGCGGGGACCACCACCAGTTCGGGGCCGGCCTGTCCGCCGGGCAGGGTGTCGCGGAACACCGTTCCCTCGGGCATCGCCTGAGCGCTGAGGCTCAGACCTGCCAGCAGGTAAAACAGGTGACGCATCAGCCCGGCGGCCAGTTCAGCTGACGCTGGCCGAGCACGTGCATATGGATGTGGTAGACGGTCTGACCGCCCAGCTCGTTGCAGTTCATCACCACGCGGAAGCCTTCTTCGCAGCCCTGCTCTCTGGCCAGGCGCTGAGCGGTGAAGAGAATATGGCCAGCCAGCGCCTTGTCATCTTCGGTCAGGTCGTTGAGGGTGCTGATGTGCTTTTTCGGGATCACCAGAAAGTGCACCGGCGCCTGTGGCGCGATGTCGTGGAAGGCGACCACGTGCTCATCTTCATAGAGCTTGCGTGCCGGAATCTGCCCGGCGACGATTTTGCAGAACAGACAATCCATGGAACTATTCCCGGGTTGTTGACAGAGCGGCCGAGTGTAAACGGCGGGCGCACTTTCCGGCCAGCGCGTGCCGGCACAAGGAGCGAGTGTGAAGAACGATATTCATGATCTGGGGCTGGTGCTGGACTCGCGGGTCAAGCTGGTGGTGATCGAGTCCTGGGACGAGCCGCGGGTGCTGGAGGTGCTCACCGGGCTGGCGGTCAAGCGCGGCCTCAGCCTGCTCACCTGGTCGGTGACCGAGGGCTTGCAGCGCCTGGGCTTTGGTGGCGATCCGATTGGCGAGGTGGACAGCTGCGATCCGGAGGCCGCGCTCAAACTGGTCAAGGCCGATGTGCAGCCGACGCTGTACGTGATGTGCGACCTGCATCCGTTCCTGGAAAACGAGCCCAAGCGCGTGCGCCTGCTCAAGGAAATCGCCATGGCCGAGGGCACGCACAAGCCGACGCTGGTGCTGGTGTCGCACGCCTTCAAGCTGCCGGCCGAACTGCAGCGTCTGGCCGCGCGCTTCAGCCTGACCCTGCCGAGTGAAGAGGAGCTGTTGGCCATCGTCCGCGACGAAGCCAGTCACTGGAGCAACAGTAATCGAGGGGCGCGGGTGCGTACCGACAACCGCACCCTGCAGCAGGTGGTGAAGAACCTGCGCGGCATGAGCCATGCCGAGGCCCGTCTACTGGCCCGCTCGATCATTTGGAATGACGGCGCCATCACCCAGGACGATCTCGGTGCACTCAATCGCAGCAAGTTCCAGTTGCTCGACATGGAAGGCGTACTCAGCCTGGAGTACGAAAACGCGCGTTTCGCCGATGTCGGTGGTCTGGAGAATCTCAAGCGCTGGCTGGGCGAACGGCAG
>CALMID010000016.1 GCA_937863915.1 uncultured Pseudomonas sp. | reverse complement strand
GGCGTACTGGTGAAGGTCACCAACCATCAGTTGGAAAGCGTCAGCAAGGAAGTCGATCAGCGCCGCGAGGCTGAAAACCGCCTCACCGAGTACCTCGGCGAGCTGGAAAACATCGTTTCGGCGCGCACCACCGAGCTCAAGGCCGCCAACAACCGCCTGCTGCAATCCAACGCCGATCTTGACCAGGCCCGCGAGCAGGCCCTGCATACGGCCCAACTGCGCTCGGCCTTCCTGGCCAATATGAGCCATGAAATCCGTACTCCGCTCAACGGTCTGCTGGGCATGGTCGCCCTGGCTAGTGACGGCCCGCTCAACGATGAGCAGCGCGAACAGCTCAGCGTGGCCCGCGAGTCGGGCAAGGTCCTGATGGACCTGCTCAACGACATCCTCGACCTGTCCAAATTCGAGGCCGGCGAGCTGCAGCTCGAAAGCATCCCGTTCGACCTGGCCAGCCTCGGCGAGGAGTGCGCCACCCTGCTCTCGCAGAATGCCGCCAGCGGCGTTGAGCTCAGCTGCCTGATCAGCCCGCAACTGCCGACGCAACTGCTGGGTGATCCGACACGGGTTCGCCAGATCATCAACAACCTGCTGTCCAATGCTCTGAAATTCACCCGCCAGGGCCAGGTGACCCTGGAGCTGCGCATGAACGGCCGGCAGGTCGAGATCGAGCTGTGCGACACCGGCATCGGTATTGCCGAAGACGCCATGCAGCGCATCTTCCAGCCCTTCGTCCAGGCAGCCCCCGGCATCACCCGCCAATATGGCGGCACCGGCCTTGGCCTGGCGCTGACCCGTCGCCTGTGCGAAGCCATGCATGGCGAGCTGCTGGTGCAATCGACCCTGCATCAGGGCAGCCGCTTCTGCGCGCGACTGCCGCTCCCTGTGTGCACACCGGCCGCAGCATTGCCGCAACTGCAAGGCAGCGTGTTCGCCCTGTGCCCAAGCGGCAGTGGCTTGCAGCGCCAGCTAAACCTGTGGCTGCCCGCACTCGGCCTGCGCTATCAGCACAGCGCCAGCCTGCCCGAGACGCTGCCGGACTGCGACCTGCTGATCTGCAACGACCCCGAACAGCTTGCTGCGCTACGCGAAAAGACCAGTACGCCACTGATGCTGATCAGCAGCTATGGTCACTTCCTCAGCCAGTCGGCCAGCAGCGCCCTGGCCCCGTTGCAGCAGATCGCCCAGCCGCTGACCCGACAGACACTGCTCAACCAGCTGCGTGAACACGTGCTGCATCAGCCCAGGCTGCAGGTGGTCAATGAGCAGCAGGCACCGCTGCAGCACGCCGACATCCTGCTGGTCGAAGACAACCCGGTGAACCAGATGGTCGCCAAGGGCATGCTGCTCAAACTCGGCTGCCGCGTGAGCCTGGCGGAGAACGGCGAAGAAGCCCTGCAGCAGTTGGCCCAGCAACGCCCCGACCTGATCCTGATGGACTGCAACATGCCGATCATGGATGGCTACGAGGCAACCCAGCGCATTCGCCAGGATGGCCGCTGGGCCGATCTGCCGATCATCGCACTGACTGCCAATGCCCTGGCCGATGAACGCGAGCGCTGCCTGCAACTGGGCATGAACGACTATCTGGCCAAGCCATTCCGCCGCGAGGACCTGGTCAGCACACTGCAGCGCTGGCTGCCGCCAACTAGCGGCAACCAGGCGTGAGCCGGAGAAACTGCCCCAGCAGCTGATCGAGCTGCTCACGCAAGGCGGATGGCTCTTCGCCATCCAGCCCGGCACCCTCGATCAGTTGCTGACGCAGCGGCAATACCCGCTCACGCAGCTGCACGCCAGCAGGCGTTAACTGCAGGCAGACTTCACGTTCATCGACTTGCGAGCGCTGGCGCAGCAGCAAACCCTGCTGCTGCAGACGTTTGAGCAACGGAGTCAAGGTGCCGGAGTCGAGCATCAGGCGCTCGCCCAACGCCTTGACCGTCGCCTGTGCCGGTGGCTGCTGCTGCCACTCCCACAGCACCAGCATGGCCAGGTACTGCGGATAGGTCAGGCCGAGCGCATCGAGCATCGGCCGGTAGCCGCGGATGATCGCCCGCGACGCGGCGTACAGCTTGAAGCACAGCTGGTGATCCAGCTGCAGCTGAGGATCCAGCCCCTGGCTCATTTGAGCAGCGCTTCGATCTCGGCAGTCAGCTCTTCCGGCTTGGTGGTGGGCGCAAAACGCTTGACCACCTTGCCATCGGCACCGATCAGGAACTTGGTGAAGTTCCACTTGATGCCCTGGCTACCCAGCAGGCCCGGAGCGCGTTGTTTCAGCTGGACGAACAGCGGATGGGCATCGCGGCCATTGACATCGACCTTCTTGAACAGCGGAAAGCTGACGCCGAAATTCAGCTCGCAGAACTCGGAAATGGCCCCTTCGTTGCCGGGCTCCTGCTTGCCAAACTGGTTGCAGGGAAAGCCCAGCACCACCAGCCCCTTGTCCTTGTAGTCCTGCCAGAGGGTTTCAAGCCCCTTGTACTGCGGGGTAAAGCCGCACTTGCTGGCGGTATTGACCACCAGCATGGCCTTGCCACCGAAGTCGGCAAGGGTCTTCTGTTCGCCCTTGATGGTGGTGCAGGGAATGTCGAGCAGTTGGTCGGTCACGGTGAAATCCTCGTTGTACGGGTAGTGATGGCGCGACTTTAATGCGCAATTAGATTGCACGCAATCTAATTGCCTGAAATCACGCATTCACAAGAGTTCATGGCGCCTGATCCCTCGGACGCAGCTTGAGTGCCACCGAGTTGATGCAATAGCGCAAGCCGGTTGGCCGTGGGCCGTCGGGAAAGACATGGCCGAGATGGGCATCGCAGCGGGCACAGAGCACCTCGATGCGCTGCATGCCGTGGCTGCTGTCTTCCTTCTCGCTGATCGCCACCTTACTGACCGGCTGGAAGTAGCTCGGCCAGCCACTGCCCGAATCGTACTTGGCATCCGAATCGAACAAGGCCGCACCACAGCACGCACAGTGATAAGTGCCCGGCGTCTTGGTGGCGTAATACTCACCACTGAACGGGTGTTCGGTGCCTTTCAGCCGGCAGACCTGAAACTGCGTGGGCGACAGCTCCTCGCGCCAGCTCTCCAGCGGTTTATCCAGTTTGTCCACAATCACACCTCCACTGCCGAAAAATGCCACCACGTACCTTTTCCCTGCCTGCCCCCGCACGTATCATGCGGGCTCTTTTTCACCGCCCGTCTGGTTGCTGCAAACGGGGCAGCCAGGGTGCATAGATTCATGCAGTTCGCCGAAATTACCGGCGGCTCACCTTGGGATATACAGGATCATGCAGGTCAGCAAATCGAACAAGCTCGCCAACGTCTGCTATGACATTCGCGGGCCGGTGCTCAAGCACGCCAAACGCCTGGAAGAGGAAGGCCAACGCATCCTCAAGCTGAATATCGGCAACCCGGCGCCGTTCGGTTTCGAAGCTCCGGAGGAAATCCTCCAGGACGTGATCCGGAACCTGCCCACCGCCCAGGGCTACAGCGACTCCAAAGGCCTGTTCAGCGCACGCAAGGCGGTGATGCAGTACTACCAGCAGAAGCAGGTGGAAGGCGTCGGCATCGAGGATATCTACCTCGGCAACGGCGTTTCCGAGCTGATCGTGATGGCCATGCAGGCGCTGCTCAACAACGGCGACGAGGTGCTGATCCCGGCCCCCGACTACCCGCTGTGGACCGCCTCCGTAGCTCTGGCGGGCGGCAAGCCAGTGCATTACCTGTGCGACGAGCAGGCCGGCTGGTTCCCGGATATCGCCGACATGCGCGCCAAGATCACGCCGAACACCAAGGCCTTGGTGCTGATCAACCCGAACAACCCCACCGGCGCGGTGTATTCCAAGGAAGTGCTGCTGGATATCGTCGAGCTGGCGCGCCAGCACAATCTGGTGCTGTTCTCCGACGAGATCTACGACAAGATTCTCTACGACGACGCCGTGCACATCTGCACCGCCTCGCTGGCCCCGGACGTGCTGTGCCTGACTTTCAACGGCCTGTCCAAGTCTTACCGCGTGGCGGGTTTCCGCTCCGGCTGGGTGGCCATTTCCGGGCCCAAGCACAAGGCACAGAGCTACATCGAAGGCCTGGATATCCTGGCCAACATGCGCCTGTGCGCCAACGTACCGAGCCAGCATGCGATCCAGACCGCGCTGGGCGGCTACCAGAGCATTAACGACCTGGTACTGCCCAACGGCCGCCTGCTGGAGCAGCGCAACCGCACCTGGGAGCTGCTCAACGACATCCCCGGGGTCAGCTGCGTCAAGCCCATGGGCGCGCTGTACGCCTTCCCCAAGATCGACCCCAAGGTCTGCCCGATCCACAACGACGAGAAGTTCGTCCTCGACCTGCTGCTTTCCGAGAAGCTGCTGATTGTCCAGGG
>CALMID010000015.1 GCA_937863915.1 uncultured Pseudomonas sp. | reverse complement strand
CAGCACCGCATCGGCCTTGCCCTCGAGGATGCCGGCAGCCAGATGCTCCAGGTTGCCGACGCCGCCGGAGGCGATCACCGGGATGCCCACGGTCTCGCTGATGGCGCGGGTCACGCCGAGGTCGTAGCCGCTTTTGACGCCATCCTGATCCATGCTGGTCAGCAGGATCTCGCCGGCACCGAGGTCTTCCATCTTCTTCGCCCAGAGCACGGCATCCAGGCCGGTCGGCTTGCGCCCGCCGTGGGTGAAGATTTCCCAGCGCGGGGTTTCGCCGGGCAGTGAGACCTTCTTGGCGTCGATGGCGACGACGATGCACTGCGAACCGAAGCGCGCGGCGGCCTCGCCGACGAACTCGGGCGTAAAGACGGCCGCCGTGTTGATCGACACCTTGTCGGCGCCGGCATTCAGCAGATTGCGGATGTCCTGCACGGTACGCACGCCGCCGCCGACGGTCAGCGGGATAAACACCTGGCTGGCCATGCGCTCCACCGTGTGCAGGGTGGTGTCGCGGCCATCCACGCTGGCGGTGATGTCGAGGAAGGTAATCTCGTCGGCGCCCTGCTCGTCGTAACGACGGGCGATTTCCACCGGGTCACCGGCGTCGCGGATGTTCTCGAACTGCACACCCTTGACCACGCGGCCGTTGTCCACGTCCAAACACGGGATGATGCGTTTTGCCAGCGCCATCTCAGCAGTCCTCAGCCTTTGAAGGAATCGCAGAAGGCTTGCGCCTCGGCCACATCCAGGGTGCCTTCGTAGATGGCACGGCCGGTGATGGCGCCGATGATGCCGGGCGAGCGCGCCAGCAGCAGCTTCTCGACATCACCGAGGTTGTGGATGCCGCCGGAGGCGATCACCGGGATCTTGCTGGCCGCCGCCAGGGCCGCAGTGGCCTCGACGTTGCAGCCCTGCATCATGCCGTCTTTGGCGATGTCGGTATAAACGATGGCGGACACGCCGTCGGCTTCGAAACGCTTGGCCAGATCGGTCGCCTGTACGCTCGACACCTCGGCCCAGCCGTCGGTGGCGACGAAGCCGTCTTTGGCGTCCAGGCCGACGATCACCTTGCCCGGGAAGGCTTTGCAGGCCTCGGTGACGAACTCGGGTTCCTTGACCGCCTTGGTGCCGATGATCACGTAGCTGACGCCGGCGCGCACGTAGTGCTCGATGGTCTCCAGGGTGCGGATGCCGCCGCCGATCTGGATCGGCAGGTTCGGGTAGCGCTTGGCGATGGCGGTGACCACCTCGCCATTGACCGGCTGACCTTCGAAGGCGCCATTGAGGTCGACCAAGTGCAGACGGCGGCAGCCGCCCTCGACCCACTTGGCGGCCATGCTCACCGGGTCATCGGAGAACACCGTGGAGTCTTCCATGCGGCCCTGGCGCAGACGCACACAGGCGCCGTCCTTCAGATCGATAGCGGGGATAATCAGCATTTCAGCGAGTCCTCAGGCCGGGCCCGCCAAGGCCCGGAATAAAACGAAAGCGGTTAGCAGCGGCCGTTCCAGCCGATGAAATTCTGCAGCAGCTGCAGGCCATGGGTATGGCTCTTTTCCGGGTGGAACTGCACGGCGAACTTCGAGCCTTCGGCCAGTGCCGCGGCGAAGTCCTTGCCGTAGTGACCACGTCCGACCACCTGCGCCGGGTTGCCGGCCTCGATGTAGTAGCTGTGCACGAAGTAGAAACGGGCGCGGTTCGGGATGTCGTGCCACAGCGGGTGATCGACCACCTGCTCGACCTCGTTCCAGCCCATGTGCGGCACCTTCAGGTGCTCGCCGTCCTCGACCAGATTCTTGCCGAAGAAGCGCACCTGGCCGGGGAACAGACCGATGCAATCAACGCCGTCGTTCTCCTCGCTGCGCTCCAGCAGGGCCTGCATGCCGACGCAGATACCGAGGAAGGGACGGTCGGCGCTGACCTCGCGCACCAGGCTGTCGAAGCCCAGGCGCCTGATCTCGGCCATGCAGTCGCGGATCGCGCCGACGCCGGGGAACACCACACGGTCAGCCTCGCGGATCACACTGGCGTCGCTGGTGACGATCACTCGCCCAGCGCCCACATGCTCCAGCGCCTTGGCCACCGAGTGCAGGTTGCCCATGCCGTAGTCGATTACTGCAACGGTCTGCATTTACAGGCAACCCTTGGTCGACGGCATCTGCCCGGCCATGCGCGGGTCCAGCTCGATAGCCATGCGCAGGGCGCGGCCGAAGGCCTTGAACACCGTCTCGATCTGGTGGTGGGTGTTGTGCCCGCGCAGGTTGTCGATGTGCAGGGTCACCAGGGCGTGGTTGACGAAGCCCTGGAAGAATTCCTGGAACAGGTCCACGTCGAAGCCGCCGACCACCGCGCGGGTGAAGGGCACGTGCATCTGCAGACCGGGGCGACCGGAGAAGTCGATCACCACGCGCGACAGGGCTTCGTCCAGCGGCACGTAGGAGTGGCCGTAACGGGTCATGCCCTTCTTGTCGCCGACGGCCTTGGCAAACGCCTGGCCGAGGGTGATGCCGACGTCTTCCACGGTGTGGTGGTCGTCGATGTGCAGGTCACCCTTGCACTGGATGTCCAGGTCGATCAGGCCGTGGCGGGCGATCTGGTCGAGCATGTGCTCGAGGAAGGGCACGCCAATATCGAACCTGGCCTTGCCAGTGCCATCCAGATTGATCGAGACCTTGACCTGGGTCTCCAGGGTGTTGCGCTCGACGGATGCCGTACGTTCGGCCATCACCAGCTCCCGAAAATGCTTGCGGAAAAGGCCGGCATTATAGGCGTTGCGGCCAGTTGACGGCTACCGCAAGCAGGCGGATGGCGCGCTATTGGCGCAATAGCGCAGACGCGTCGCCGTCACGCCGACCCGACAGGCGCTGCAGCCACAGCACACAGGCCAGCGGCAGAGTCGCCAGGGCCAGGGCCAGCGGCCACTGTGCGGGAACCAGCCAAAGCCCCCACAGCGCGAGCAGAGCCAGCAACGCGAACAGCCGCAGACGCTCCAGCCACCACAGACGCGCGCGCCCCTCGAACAGCGCGCCCAGGCTGACGCACGTGCCCAGCACGGCCAGCGCCAGCAACACCGCCTGCCACAGCGCCGCCTGCCGGACGCTGGCAAGAAAGGCCAGCGCCATGCCGTTGAGCAGCAGGAACTGCACTAGGGCATAGGCCTTGAGCCCGACCGGCGTCGCCTCGGCAAACTTGTCCGCGCCCATTTTCGGCCACGGCTGCTGGCGCACATCCTCCGGGCGCCAGCCGGTCGGCATCCACCACAGGCGCAGCTTGTCCCACCAGCTATGCGTGGCCACGGCATCGGCCCAGAGCAGGCGCCACCAGGAAAACTGCAGGGCGATGGCATCGAAGGTGCGCACTGGCGTGGTCACGCCATAACGCACCGGCTCGACTTCCTCGGCAAAGGTGCCGAACAGCTTGTCCCAGACGATGAACACGCCACCATGATTCTTGTCGATGTAGCAGTCGTTCTGGCCGTGGTGCACGCGGTGATGACTGGGCGTGATGATGATCTTTTCCAGCCAGCCCATGCGCTCGATGTGCTGGGTATGAATCCAGAACTGGTAGGCCAGCTGAATGCCGAGCAGCAGCAGGAACAGCGGCAGCGGCAGACCCAGCAGCGCCAGCGGCAGGTAGAACGGCCAGTCGAAGGCCGTCTGAAAGGCGCCCTTGCGCAGCGCCGTGGACAGGTTGAAGTCCTCGCTGGAGTGGTGCGGCTGGTGCGCACCCCACAGCAGGTTGTAGCGATGCAGGCTGCGGTGCGCCCAGTAGAAGCACAGGTCCACCGCGACAAAGCCCAGCACCCAGACCCAAGGCTGGGTCGGATCGAGCGTCCACAGCCGCGCGTGCTCGTACAGCCAGGCATAAGGGATGATCAGCAACAGACGCAGCGGCCCTTCCAGCAGCACACGCAGCACGGCGGTATTGATACTGGTGGCACTGTCCGCCAGCCGCCAGGTGTGCCGGCCGCTGACCCGCTCATAGGCCAGCTCCAGCAGCATCAGCAGCACGTACAGGGGAAACGCCAGGATGGCGACGTTCATGGGCACCTCAGCATTCTTGTTATGCTCGCCAGCCTAACCGGCACACCCGATCACCGGGATGGCCGGACCTGCCAAAGTGCCGCACCGGATACGCCATGGCTGATCGCGACCACCCGCACTACGACATCCTCATCATAGGCGCCGGTGCCCTAGGCCTGGCCTGCGCCGCCCGCCTGGCGCAACCGGGCCGGCGCATCCTGATCCTGGAGCGCGAAGGCCTGATCGGCAGTCACACCTCCAGCCGCAATTCCGAAGTCATCCACGCCGGTCTCTACTACCCACCCGGCTCGCTCAAGGCCGAACTCTGCAGGGAAGGTCGCGAGCGCCTGTACGCCTGGTGCGCGCAGCATCAGGTCGGCCACCAGCGTATCGGCAAGCTGCTGGTGGCCGTCGAGCCGGCAGAACTCGGCAAACTGGAAAGTCTGCAGGCCAACGCCCAGGCGTGCGGGTTGCCCGAACTGCCCACACTGAGCAGCGCCCAGCTAGCGCAACGCGAACCGGCCCTGCGCGGCATCGCCGCCCTGCATTCGCCGGATACCGGCATCCTCGACAGCCACGCCTACCTGCAATCGCTGCTGGGCGTCGCCGAACAGCACGGCGCCGAGCTGATTCTGCACAGCCGCGTCGAGCGCCTGCAGCGCCAGAACGGAGACTGGCTGGTGCATGGCCATAGCCAAGGCGAGGCCTTCAGCCTCTCGGCGGAGTGGGTGATCAACGCCGCCGGCCTGTTCACCCAGACACTGGCCGAGCACACCGAAGGCCTGAATGCCGCGCTGATCCCGCGCCTACGGCTGTGCCAGGGCCGTTATTTCAGCTATCGCGGGCGCAGCCCGTTTCAGCAGCTGATCTATCCGATGCCCGAGGCCAATACCGCCGGGCTGGGCATCCACGCCACCCTGGACCTCGGCGGCCAGCTGCGCTTCGGCCCGGATGTGCATTACCTGGAGCAGATCGACTACCGGGTCGACGAGCAGTTGCGCCCGGTGTTCGCCCGCGCCATCTCGCGCTACTTCCCCGGCCTCGATCCCGAGCGCCTGCAGCCGGCCTACAGCGGCGTGCGGCCGAAACTCTCCGGCCCCGGGGAACCGGCCGCCGACTTCGTTATCCAAAGCCAACACGAGCATGGCCTCAGCGGCCTGATCAACCTGTTCGGCATCGAGTCACCGGGGCTGACCGCCAGCCTGGCCATCGCCGAGCGCATCGCCCGCCTGCTCTGAAGGCACGCAGGTATACTCGCCCGACAATCACCGCGCACTCGCACCTTTCATACAGCACCTAAGGAACGGTCCATGAAATCACTCGGCAAAATCCTCGGCCTGCTGCTCCTGGGAATCTTGCTGATCCTGGCGGCGCTGGGCTTTGCCCTGACCCACCTGTTCGATCCCAACGACTACAAGGACGAGATCCAGCAACTGGCGCGGGACAAGGCCAACCTGGAACTGTCGATCCGCGGTGATATCGGCTGGAGCCTGTTCCCCTGGCTCGGCCTGGAACTGACCGACACCACCCTGGCCAGCGCCAGCACCCCGGACAAGCCTTTCGCCGACCTGCGCCTGCTCGGCCTGTCGGTGCGCGTGCTGCCGCTGCTGCGCAAGGAAGTGCAGATGAGCGACATCCGTGTCGACGGCCTCAATCTGACCCTGCAGCGCGACAAGGACGGTCACGGCAACTGGGAGCAGATCGGCCGCCCGGCCGCCGCGCCAGCCAGCCAGACTCCGGCTGCTATCAACACCACCTCTACTGATCCGTCCACAGCGGAGAATGCCGGCGCCAGTCCGCTGCGCATGGACATCGACAGCCTGACCCTGAGCAACGCGCGCCTCGACTATCAGGATGCGCGCAGCGGCCGGCAGTTCACCGCCGAAGCCGTCGAGCTGGCCACCGGCGCCATCCGCGAAGGCAGCCCCATCCCCGTGACGCTCAGCGCCTACCTGGGCAGCAACCAGCCGGTGCTGCGCGCCAAGACCGAGCTGCAGGCCAAGCTGCGCTTCGACCGCGCGCTCAAGCGCTACCAGCTGGAAGACCTCAAGCTCAACGGCGAAGCCGCCGGCGAACCCTTCAAGGGCAAGACCCTGACCTTCGCCGCCCAGGGCCAGCTGCTCGCCGACCTGGCCGCCGGCGTTGCCGAATGGAACAGCCTGAAGCTCTCGGCCAACCAGCTGCGCGCCATCGGCGAACTGAAAGTGCACGGCCTCAACCAGCAGCCGCAGGTGGAGGGCGGCCTGTCGGTTGCCGCCTTCAACCTGCGCGAGTTCCTCGACGGCATCGGCGTCAGCCTGCCGCCCATGCAGGACGGGGAAACCCTCAAGCGCTTCGAGCTGACCAGCAAACTGAGCGGCTCGGCCAAGCACCTGAAACTGGACGAGCTGCAACTTGGCCTCGACCAGACCAAGGCCAGCGGCCAACTGGAAATCGCCGATTTCAGCCGTCAGGCACTGCGCCTGAACCTAAAGCTCGACCAGCTCAACCTCGACCGCTACCTGCCGGCCAAACAGGCGGACAGCGCCAGTGCCGCACGCCAGCAGCAGGTCAAGGAAGCCCTCGCCAAGGCCGGCACAGCAGGCACCAGCGAACTGCCAGCAGCGCCTAACCAGCAGGCATGGAGCGAGAAGCGCCTGCTGCCTGTCGACAGCCTCAAGTCCCTCGACCTGCAGGCCGACATCGACGCCAAGCAACTGACCCTGCGCCAGCTGCCGCTGGAGGCCGTGCAGATCAAGCTGCAGGCACAGCACGGCATCCTCCAGCTCAGCGAACTGCGCGGCGAGCTGTATCAGGGCCAGTTCGACAGCGAGGCAAGCATCGACCTCAACACGGCCATCCCGCAGTGGCAGATCCGCAAGCAACTGCAGCACGTCCCGGTGGACAAGGTCTTCAGCGCCCTCGGCGAGAAGCCACCCGTGCGCGGCCTGCTCGACTTCACCACCCAGCTGAGCGCCCAGGGCAACAGCGAAAAGGCGCTGATCGACAGCCTCGACGGCAAGGCCGACTTCGAGCTGCTGGATGGCGCCCTGCTTGATGCCAACCTGGAACAGCAGGTCTGCCGTGGCATCGCCACGCTCAACCAGAAGAGCCTGAGCGGCAGCCACGGCGGCCAGGACACGCCGTTCCACAGCCTCAAGGGCAGCCTGATCTTCAACGACGGCGTCGCCCACAACCCCGATCTGGTGGCCAACATCCCCGGCGTCAGCGTTGCCGGCAAGGGTGACCTCGACCTGCGCGTACTGGGTCTGGATTACCGCGTCGGCGTGACCCTGGAAGGCGACAAGAGCGAAATGCCGGACCCTGCCTGCCAAGTCAACGAGCGCTATGTCGGCATCCAGTGGCCGCTGCTCTGTCGCGGCCCGCTGGAGCTGGGCGCCAAGGCCTGCCGCCTGGACAAGGACGGCCTGGGCAAGATCGCCGCCAAACTGGCCGGTGACCGCCTCAACCAGAAGATCGAAGAGAAGCTCGGCGACAAGGTCAGCCCGGAACTGAAGGACGCCCTCAAGGGCCTGTTCAACCGATGACACCTGAGCAGTTCAACGGCGCCGTGCTGGCCTGGTACGACCAGCACGGCCGCAAGGATCTGCCCTGGCAGCAGGGCATTACGCCGTATCGCGTCTGGGTCTCGGAAATCATGCTGCAGCAGACCCAGGTCAGCACCGTGCTCAACTACTTCGACCGCTTCATGCAGGCCCTGCCTAGCGTGCAGGACCTTGCCGCCGCGCCGGAAGACGAAGTGCTACACCTGTGGACGGGCCTGGGTTACTACACCCGCGCCCGCAATCTGCAGAAGGCCGCGCAGATCGTGGTCAACGAGCACGGTGGCGAATTCCCCCGCTCGGTCGAGCAACTGGCCGAGCTACCCGGCATCGGCCGCTCCACCGCCGGCGCCATTGCCAGTCTCTCCATGGGCCTGCGCGCACCGATCCTCGACGGCAACGTCAAACGCGTGCTGGCGCGCTATGCCGCACAGCCCGGCTACCCCGGCGAGCCCAAGGTCGCCGCGCAGCTGTGGCAGCTGGCCGAAACACTGACCCCGCAGGAGCGCGTCAACCACTACACCCAGGCGATGATGGACCTGGGCGCCACCCTCTGCACCCGCAGCAAGCCCAGCTGCCTGCTGTGCCCGGTGCGCGCCGGCTGCCGCGCCCACCTGCTCGGCCGGGAAACCGCCTTCCCCGAAGCCAAGCCGCGCAAGGCCCTGCCGCAGAAACGCACGCTGATGCCGCTGCTGGTCAACGCCCAGGGCGAAGTGCTGCTCTATCGCCGCCCGTCGAGTGGCCTGTGGGGCGGCCTGTGGAGCCTGCCGGAGCTGGATGACCCGAGCGCCATCGATACCCTGGCCGACGAGCGGCAACTGCAGCTGGGCGAGCGTCGCGCCCTCGCCCCGCTCAGCCACACCTTCAGTCACTTCCAGCTGGCCATCGAGCCCTGGCTGGTAACGGTCGAGCAGGCCGCCCCCAACGTGGCCGAAGGCGAGTGGCTCTGGTATAACCTCGCCAGCCCGCCGCGCCTGGGTCTCGCCGCTCCGGTGAAGAAACTGCTCAAGCGCGCCGCTGACGAATTGCCTGCTGGAGAGCTGTCATGACCCGCACCGTGAATTGCCGCAAGTACAACGAAGCACTCCCCGGCCTCGACCGCCCGCCCTATCCGGGCGCCAAGGGTGAGGACATCTTCAACAACATCTCGAAGAAAGCCTGGGACGAGTGGCAGAAGCACCAGACCATGCTGATCAACGAGCGCCGTCTGAACATGATGAACGCCGAGGATCGCAAGTTCCTCCAGGCCGAAATGGACAAGTTCTTCTCCGGCGAGGAATACGCCCAGGCCGAGGGCTATGTCCCGCCGAGCGCGTAAGCGCCCGTCCCACCTGAAAAAATTTTCACATTCAGGTTGACACCCCCCGGCGAAATCCGTTTAATAGCGCCCCGTTGCCCAGGTAGCTCAGTCGGTAGAGCAGGGGATTGAAAATCCCCGTGTCGGCGGTTCGATTCCGTCCCTGGGCACCACTAATACCGAGAAACCCCAAGCGAAGTTAAATTCCTTGGGGTTTTTTATTGCCTGGTGATTTTGTACGCCAGGCAGACAATCGTCCGAACTACGACCCGATAGTCGCAGCGTTCAGCGCCGTAATGCGTGAAAAGTTGCAGGCATTTGTTCACAGGCGACAAGCCGCTGCGGTGATGCGACAAGCCGCCGCAATCTCGACTATTCGGTCATGGAGCCCGCTTGGCTGGCGCGAATCCGCTGTGCTAGGTTCGACTCTAGCCAGGACGGCCGGAACATTCGGAAACCATTAACAAGAAGAGAAATGTCATGGCCGTGGCCACCCCAGCACTGGAAATTCGCAACCTGCACAAGCGCTATGGCGACCTCGAGGTGATCAAGGGCATTTCCCTCACCGCCCGCGATGGCGACGTGATCTCCATCCTCGGCTCCTCCGGCTCGGGCAAGTCGACCTTTCTGCGCTGCATCAACCTGCTCGAATCGCCCCACCAGGGCCAGATTTTCGTCGCCGGCGAGGAGCTCAAACTCAAGCCTGCGAAAAATGGCGACCTGATCGCCGCCGACAACAAGCAGATCAACCGCCTGCGCAGCGAGATCGGCTTTGTCTTCCAGAACTTCAACCTCTGGCCGCACATGAGCATCCTCGACAACATCATCGAGGCACCGCGCCGCGTGCTGGGGCAGAGCCGCGCCGAAGCCATCGAGGTGGCCGAAGCGCTGCTGGCCAAGGTTGGCATCGCCGACAAGCGCCACAGCTACCCAAATCAGCTCTCCGGCGGTCAGCAGCAGCGCGCCGCGATTGCCCGCACCCTGGCCATGCAGCCCAAGGTCATCCTGTTCGACGAGCCGACTTCGGCTCTCGACCCGGAAATGGTCCAAGAAGTGCTTAATGTGATCCGCGCGCTGGCCGATGAAGGTCGCACTATGCTGTTGGTCACCCACGAAATGAACTTCGCCCGCCAGGTGTCGAGCGAAGTGGTGTTCCTCCATCAGGGTCTGGTGGAAGAACAGGGGACGCCCGAGCAGGTGTTTACCAACCCGCAGTCGGCGCGCTGCAAACAGTTCATGTCCAGCCACCATTAACGGAGCTTTACCGTATGAAGAGCTATAAGAAGATTCTGCTGGCCGTCACCGCTACCCTGGCCTTCGGTACCCAGGCCATTGCGGCCGACAAGCTGCGCATCGGCACCGAGGGTGCTTACCCCCCCTTCAACCTGATCGATGCCAGCGGCAAGGTCGTCGGCTTCGACGTCGACATCGCCAATGCCCTGTGCGCCAAGATGAAGGTCGAGTGTGAAGTGGTCACCTCCGACTGGGACGGCATCATCCCGGCCCTCAACGCCAGCAAGTTCGACTTCATCGTCGCCTCGATGTCGATCACCGAGGAGCGCAAGCAGGCCGTTGATTTCACCGATCCCTACTACACCAACAAGCTGCAGTTCATCGGCCCGAAAGGCACCGAGTTCAAGACCGACAAGGCCAGCCTGAAAGGCAAGGTCATCGGTGCACAGCGCGCCACCATCGCCGGCACCTGGGCTGAGGACAACCTCGGCGACACCATCGAGCTGAAGCTCTATGACACCCAGGAAAATGCCTACCTTGACCTGGCCTCCGGCCGCGTCGACGGCGTACTGGCCGACACCTTCGTCAACTGGGAATGGCTCAAGAGCGATGCCGGCAAAGGCTTCGAGTTCAAAGGCGACCCGGTCTTCGACAACGACAAGATCGGCATCGCCGTGCGCAAGAACGATGCGCTGCGCGAGAAGCTGAATGCGGCCCTGAAAGAAATCGTTGCTGACGGCACCTACAAGCAGATCAACGACAAGTACTTCCCCTTCAGCATCCTCTGACCGACCGGCTAGCGCTGCCTCAGGGCAGCGTTAGCCCGGAGCAGTACTCCCCATGATCGATCTTCACGGCTTCGGACCGGCCCTGGCCGCCGGCACCCTCATGACCATCAAGCTGGCGCTCACTGCGCTGGCCATCGGCCTGGTGCTCGGCCTCTCCGGCGCACTGGCCAAGACGTCGCAAAACCGTATTCTCAGCACGATTGGCGGACTCTATTCGACCATCGTGCGTGGCGTACCCGAACTGCTCTGGGTACTGCTGATGTATTTCGGCACCGTCAACCTGATGCGCGCCCTCGGCCAATGGCTGGGCATGCCGCAACTGGAGCTGAGCGCCTTCGCCGCCGGCTCAATCGCCCTCGGCCTGTGCTTTGGCGCCTATGCCACGGAAGTATTCCGCGGCGCCCTGCTGGCCATTCCGCGCGGCCACCGCGAAGCCGGCCAGGCGCTGGGCATGTCCCGGCCACGCATCTTCTGGCGCATCATCCTGCCGCAGATGTGGCGCATCGCCCTGCCGGGCCTGGGCAACCTATTCATGATCCTGATGAAGGACACTGCACTGGTTTCGGTGATCGGCCTGGAGGAAATCATGCGCCGCTCGCAGATTGCCGTGACCGCCACCAAGGAGCCGTTCACCTTCTTCCTGGTCGCCGCCTTCATCTATCTGGGCCTCACGGTCATCGCCATGACGGCCATGCACTTCCTTGAGCGCCGCGCCGCCCGTGGTTTTGTGAGGAGCGCATAATGAATTGGGAAGTCATCATCAAGTGGTTCCCGCGCCTGCTCGAAGGCGCCGGCCTGACCCTGGAGCTGGTCGCCATTTCGGTTGTCGCCGGCCTGCTGCTGGCCATTCCACTGGGCATCGCCCGCTCCTCCACGCACTGGTACGTTCGCGCCCTGCCCTACGGCTATATCTTTTTCTTCCGTGGCACCCCGCTGCTGGTGCAGCTGTTCCTGGTCTACTACGGCGTGGCGCAGTTCGATGCGATCCGCCATGGCCCGCTGTGGCCGTATCTGCGTGACCCGTTCTGGTGCGCGGTGATCACCATGACCCTGCACACGGCGGCCTACATCGCCGAAATCCTGCGCGGTGCCATCCAGGCCATCCCGCCCGGCGAAATCGAAGCGGCACGCGCGCTGGGCATGTCCAAGTGGCAGACGCTGTTTTACATCGTCATGCCACGCGCCACCCGCATCGGCCTGCCAGCCTACTCCAACGAGGTGATCCTGATGCTCAAGGCCAGCGCCCTGGCCAGCACCATCACCCTGCTGGACCTGACCGGCATGGCACGCACCATCATCGCCCGCACCTACCTGCCGGTAGAGATCTTCTTCGCGGCCGGCATGCTCTACCTGCTGATCGCGTACGTTCTGGTACGTGCCTTCAAGGTGCTGGAGCACAAGCTGCGAGTGGATGCCAGCCAGCAGGGGCGCTAAACGCGCCCTGGCCAGCATGCCTGATTCGTCCGCCTCGCCACTGGCGCAGCAGTTTGCTGCGCTGGATGCCTTTCTCAGCGAACATCAAGCCCTGTGGCGGCCGCGTCCCTTCACCGAACGGCAGCTTGTCTGGGAGCGCGAACACCCGGAGCTGGCGAGCTGGCTGCGCGGCCGCAGCCTGGAACAGGCCGAGGCCGCGCACAATCGCCCCGAGCAGCTGCAGGCACCCGAGCCATTCGCCAGCCTGGCACGCCAATCCAGCGCCCTGAGCCAGCTGCCCTCGCTGCCGCAACATCCACTGCCGGCCACTCCACCACGGCTGTCCGTGGATGTTCCCGGCCGCAAGTGGCAGCAGATCCAGGCCTTTGCCAGTCATCTGAGTTTTGCCCGAAAACCGCAGCACTGGCTCGACTGGTGCGCCGGAAAAGGCCATCTCGGTCGATTGCTGGCCAGTGACGGCAGCCAACTCACCTGCCTGGAATGGGACCCGCAACTGGTCGCCAGCGGCCAGCAACTGAGCCAGCGTGCCGGCATCAATGCCCGGCACCAGCAGCAGGATGTACTGGCTGAAAATGCCGCACAGCACCTGCACAGCGAACACTGCCCAGTAGCCCTGCACGCCTGCGGTGACCTGCACGTGCGACTGCTCAAGCTGGCCAGCCAGGCCGGTTGCCAGCAACTGGCCGTTGCCCCCTGCTGCTACAACCGCATCCGCACCAGCCATTACCAGGCCATGTCACAGACGGCAAAGGCCTCGCACCTGCAACTGAGCCTGGAAGACCTGCGCCTACCACTCAGCGAAACCGTGACAGCTGGCGCTCGCGTGCGCCGCCAGCGCGACCAGTCGATGGCCTGGCGCCTGGGCTTCGATCTGCTGCAACGCGAGCTGCGTCAATGCGACGAATACCTACCCACGCCGTCACTGCCGGGCGACTGGCTGCACAAATCCTTCGCCCAGTTCTGTCTCGATCTGGCTGCCCTCAAGCAGCTGCCAGCCGTCACCACGCAGGACTGGCCAGCCCTGGAGGCCGCAGGCTGGCAACGCCTGGCTGAGGTGCGCAATCTGGAGCTGCTGCGCAACCTGTTCCGTCGTCCACTGGAAGTCTGGCTGCTATTGGACCGCGCGCTCTACCTCGAAGAACAGGGCTACCGGGTACGTCTCGGCGAGTTCT
>CALMID010000014.1 GCA_937863915.1 uncultured Pseudomonas sp. | reverse complement strand
TATGTGATGCACGGCATTGCCGAGAGCTGGATCAGCGTCAACAAGTTCTGGATGAACCTGGTCTATCCGACCCGCTGGGACACCCAGGGCATGGAAGGCCTGGACATGCGCCATTCCTACCTGGTGACCAGCAACCATCAGAGCTGGGTAGACATCCTCGCCCTGCAGTACCTGATGAACCGGCGCATGCCGCTGCTGAAGTTCTTTCTCAAGCAGGAACTGATCTGGGTTCCGGTGATCGGCCTGTGCTGGTGGGCGCTGGAATTTCCGTTCATGAAGCGCTACAGCAAGGAATACCTCGCCAAGTATCCGGAAAAACGCGGCCAGGACCTGGCCACCACGCGCAAGGCCTGCGAGCGCTACAAGACCAATCCGGTTTCGGTTTTCAACTTTCTCGAAGGCACCCGCTTCACCCCGAGCAAGCATGAACAGCAGGGCTCGCCGTTCCAGCATCTGCTCAAGCCCAAGGCCGGCGGCATCGCCTTCGTTCTGGCCGCCATGGGTGAGCAGCTGGACGCGCTGGTGAATGTCACCATCCACTACCCCCAGGGGCGCCCGACCTTCTGGGACCTGCTCAGCGGCCAGGTCAAAAGCGTGGTGGTGCGTTTCGAAAAGATGGAGATCCCGGCCAGCTTTATCGGCAAAAACTACGATCAGGACGAAGCCTATCGCCTCGAATTCCAGCAGTGGGTCAATCAGCTGTGGGAACAGAAGGATGCCCAGCTCGACGCTCTGAAGAAGCAGTTCCCCGCCAGTTGATCCCTCCAGGCCTGCAGCAGCCGACGCCCCAGCGCGGCTGCTGACACCACCCTTTCTCCCCGCTACGTACTGGTACGACTCGCAGAGTCGTGCCGTAGGCGTCTCTGCTGCATACCGATATTCAGGCTGGTTACTGCGTCATGCGGTTTACCCATCCGACAAACTCACGCGCCCTTCGGTCCTGATTTAGCAACAAGCCACAACCTCGATGGGTACGGCTGAGCAACGGCTGTAGGTTGGCGTTGAGCGCAGCGAACACTAAATGAACCGTTGAACCTTGTCGCACAGCGACTCAGCCCACCTACAGGTAGCTTTCCAGTAGTACGACCGAATCAACACGTAACGGCTACATAAC
>CALMID010000013.1 GCA_937863915.1 uncultured Pseudomonas sp. | reverse complement strand
GGCGGCACCGGTCAGCGCGGTCACCCAGTCCAGCCCGACCAGGGTCAGGGCCAGGGCCAGCACGCCGATGGTGATGGTGAAGAAGAAGGAGAAGGTGATCAGCGAGCGGACGATGTCCTCGTCCAGGTTGTGGTTGTTGTACTGCTGCTTGATCACCGCGCGCGGGTGCACCAGCTGCATCAGGTTGGCCTTGAGCAGTACGTAGGCGACCTGGAAGCGGAAGATCTTCAGGCCGCCGGCGGTGGAGCCGGAGCAGCCCCCGACGAAGCCCAGGTAGAAGAACAGCATGCTGGCGAACGGCCCCCACAGGCTGTAATCGCCCACGGCAAAACCGGTGGTGGTCATCACCGAGGTGATGTTTACCGCCACATGGCGCAGGGCTTCCAGCCATGGCAATTCGGTGGTCAGGACTTTCCACAGGGTCAGCACCAGCCAGCTGCTGAACAGCACAAAGAAGAAGCCGCGCACCTGTTCGTCGCGCAGCACGGCCAGGTAGTTGCCGCGCAGGGTCGAGACGTAGAGAACGAAAGGCAGACTGCCAAGGATCATTACCAGCACGGCGACCCAGTGCACCGCCGGCTGCTGCCAGTTGCCCAGGGAGGCATCGGAGGTGGAGAAGCCGCCGGTGGCGATGGCCGACATGCAGTGGTTGATGGCGTCGAACCAGTTCATCCCGGCCAGCCAGAAGGCCAGCACACCGATGGTGCTGAGGCCGACGTAGGCCACCACCATGTACTTGGCGACCATGTGCGAGCGCGGCATGACCTTGTCCGAACGGTCCGAGGATTCGGTCTGGAACAGGCGCATGCCACCAATGCGCAGCATCGGCAGAATGGCCACGGCCATGGCGATGAAACCGATGCCGCCGAGCCAGTGCAGCAGCGATCGCCAGATCAGCAGGCCGGGCGACAGCCTGTCCAGGCCGACCAGCACGGTGGCGCCGGTGGCGGTGATGCCGGACATGCTCTCGAAGAAGGCATCGGTGACGCCGCTGTCACCGGCAAACATGAAGGGCAGGGCGGCGAAGCTGCCGACCACAATCCAGCTGGAGACCGTCAGCATGTACATGTCGCGGGGGCGTAGCTGGCTGTTGCGCGCATAGCCACCGCCCACCAGTGCCAGGCCGGCGGCGCCGGTGATCAGGCTGGACCAGAGAAAGCCGCTGATCAGCTGCGGCTGCTCAAAAATCAGCAGGGTGGCGACCGGCACCAGCATGCTGACGGCCAGGGTCAGCAGGAAAATGCCGTTGATGAAACCGATGGTGCGCAGGTTGGGTAGGCCCATCGGTCAGTGCTTCCAGAAGGTGCGGGTGAAGGGCACCAGCACGGTGAGGATTTCCAGTCGGCCGAGCAGCATACCCACGGTCAGCAGCCACTTGGCGCTGTCCGGCAGAGTGGAAAAGTTGCCGACCGGGCCGATGATGTTACCCAGTCCCGGCCCGACGTTGCACACCGCGGTGGCGGCACCGGTCAGCGAAGTGACCCAGTCCAGGCCGGTGAGGGTCAGGCCGAGGGCGATGATGCCGATGGTGATGGTGAAGAAGAAGGAGAAGGTGATCAGCGAGCGGACGATGTCTTCATCGATGTTGTGGCCGTTGTACTGCTGTTTGATCACGGCGCGCGGGTGAATCAGCTGTTGCAGGTTGGCCTTGAGCAGCACATAGGCGACCTGGAAACGGAAGATCTTCAGGCCCCCGGCGGTGGAGCCCGAGCAGCCGCCGACGAAGGTCAGGTAGAAGAACAGGAGAACCGCGAAGCTACCCCAGAGGGTGTAGTCGCCCAGGGCCACGCCGGTGGTAGTGACGATCGATGTGACATTCAACGCCACGATGCGAAAGGCATCCAGCCAGGCATGCTCGGAATGGGCCCACAGCCACGTGCCCAGGACCAGCCAGGTCAGCAGGAGGAAACCGAGAAAACCACGGACCTGATGATCCCGGTACAGGGCTTTGCGCCGGCCGCGCAGGGTGGCCACATAAAGGGTGAAGGGCAGGCTGCCGAGAATCATGAACAGCACGGCCACCCAGTGCACCGCCGGTTGCTGCCAGTTGGCCATGGAGTTGTCAGAGGTCGAGAAGCCCCCAGTGGAAACCATCGACATCGAGTGGTTGATCGCCTCGAACGGCGTCATGCCGGCGGCCCAGAAGGCAAAATAGCCGAGCAGGGTGAGCAGCGTGTAGACGCCGATGATGTACTGGGCGGCCATGTGCGAGCGCGGCATGACCTTCTCGCCCCAGTCCGAGGACTCGCTCTGGAACAGGCGCATGCCGCCCACCCGCAGCAGCGGCAGGATGGCCACGGCCATGCCGATAAAACCGATACCACCCAGCCAGTGCAGCATCGACCGCCAGATCAGCAGGCCGGGCGAGGCATGATCGAGTCCCACCAGAATGGTGGCGCCGGTGGTGGTGACCCCTGACATGGTCTCGAAAAAGGCATCGGTATAGCTGATGTGCTGGATGATCACCATCGGCAGAGCGGCGAAGATGCACACCACCACCCAGCTCAGGGTGGTCAGCAGGTACATGTCGCGTGGGCGCATGTGGGCGTCTTTCGGCTTGCCTGGTCCCACCAGCAGCAGACCGGCGACAAAGGTGATCAGGCTCGACCAGAGAAAGGCATCCAGATCATCCTGACGCTGGTACATCAGCAAGGTCAGCATCGGAATGACCATGCTCACCGCCAGGGTGATGAGGAACAGGCCGATGATGAAGCCGATCATGCGCAGGGTGGAGAGGGCCATCAAGCAAGTCTCGGGAGCTGAGGGGCGCCATTCTACGGATGAAGTGGGCGCTGTAAACCGGCCAGTGGCATCTTCACAGCGCGCTGGCGCTGCATAGAATAGGCGGCCTTTCTCCTTATCCGCCGACGCCCCGTATTCCGTTATGTCCGCCAACAATCCCTGTATGAGCTGTGGCGCCTGCTGCGCCCACTTCCGTGTGTCCTTCTACTGGGGCGAATGCCAGTCCGGCGGCGGCCTTGTGCCGGATGAGTTGGTGGTGCAGATCAGCCCGCAGCGGGTGGCGATGCTCGGCACCGAGACCCGCCCGGTGCGCTGCACGGCGCTGCAGGGCACAGTCGGGGAAAGCGTGTCCTGCAGCAACTATGCCTGCCGCAGCAGCACCTGCCGCGAGTTCACCGCGTCCTGGGAGGACGGCCAGGCCAATCCGCACTGCGACAAGGCACGTGCGGCCTATGGTCTGCCGCCGCTGGGGCCGGAGCACTGGCCGGATCGGTTAGACTGCCAGCACATCATTGTGGAGTGAGCATCATGGATGCCCTTGTCGCCCTGACCCAACGCGTTTCCGTGTCCCGTCTGGTGGAGCCGGCGCCTTCGGCCGAGCAGCGTGAGCTGCTGTTCAAGGCGGCCCTGCGCGCGCCGGACCATGCCCAGCTGCGCCCCTGGCGTTTTCTCAGCATCGAGGGCGACGCGCGCCAGCGACTGGGCGAGCTGTTCGTCAAGGCCCTGCAGGAAAACCCGGAGACTGCCCCAGCGGCGCTGGACAGGGCACTGGCTGCGCCGCTGCGCGCGCCGCTGCTGCTGGTGGTGATCGCCAGTCCCAAGGAGCACGCCAAGGTGCCGCGCAGCGAGCAGGTGCTGTCGGCCGGTTGCGCCGCTCATGCTCTGCTGCAGGCTGCCCACGCTCAAGGACTGGGCGCCATCTGGCGCACCGGCGAGCTGGCCTACCACCCGACCGTGGCAAAAGGTCTGGGGTTGGCGGAGGGCGAGCAGGTGATTGCCTTCATCTATCTCGGTACCCCGGAGGGTGCGCTGCGCCAGCCGGCGCTGCTCGCACCGGCCGATTTCGTCCAGCCCTGGCAGGGCTGATCAGCGCGGCAGAGTCAGGCGCGCGACAAAACCGCCATCGACATGATTGAGCAGCGCCAGCTGGCCGCCATGGCGTTCGGCGCTGCGGCGGACGATGGCCAGCCCCAGGCCGTGCCCGCTGCCACTCTGCTGCGGGGCGCGGAAGAAGGGCTCGCCGAGGCGAGCCAGGTGTTCGTCGGCGACACCGGGGCCATGGTCGCGGATCTCCACCTGCCAGGTGTCGGCCTGTACCGTTACCCGTATCTCCACTGACTGCCCGGCGGGGTTGAAGCGCAGGGCATTGCGCAGCAGGTTGTCCAGGGCCCGCTCGAGCATGTCCGGCCAGCCGGAAAGGCTGGCGGACTCTGGACAGTCCAGGCTGATCTGCTGCTCCGGGTACAGCAGCCGCGCATCCTCGATGAGTTTTTCCAGCAGTGGCCGCAGTGGCACGGGCTGACGCGCGCCGGGTTCGCTGTCGAGACGGGCGAGGGTGAGGATTTCCTGAATCAGCGCTTCCAGACGATCGCACTCCTGGCCCAGGCGCGGCCACAGCTGCTCGCGCTCCTCGGCGGGAGCGCGCTCGGCCAGGGCCAGGGCGATCTTCAGGCGCGCCAGGGGCGAGCGCAGCTCATGGGACACATCGCGCAGCAGCTGGCGCTGGCTGCCGATCAGTCCCTGCAGACGTTCCCCCATGTGGTTGAAGTCCTTGGCCAGCAGGCCCAGTTCATCCGGGCGCCGGGCCAGCTCATCGAGGCTGTGCTGCTGGTAGGCGGTACGGCCAAGGTCGTGCACGGCACTGCGCAGACGCTCCAGCGGACGGGTGATCGACAGGGTCAGGCGCAGGCTGAGGATGGTCAGCACCAGCAGGGCGATGGCCAGCGCGCCCAGGGGCAGCAGCACGCTGTCGCGCTGCCAGCCATGCAGCTCCGGGTGCGGAATCCGGTAGATGAACAGGTAGGTGGCGCCGCTGGGACTGTCGACGCTTTCGGTCAGGCGCCGCCACGGCAGGCGGTTTTCCCGGACCCTTGCTTCGAGTGCGGCGGCGCGGGGCGGAAAGGTGCCGCGCACCAGCGGCTCGCCATCATCACCCAGCACCTGGACATCCAGGCGATAGCGTCGTTTGGGTTTTTCCAGAAGGCGCTGTGCCGCTTCGGCGCCCTGGCTTTCGTAAAGTTCTACCCACTGCTCGGCCAGGCCGCGCAGGGCCGGGTGGGTGGCGAGGATCAGCGCATCCTGATTGAACACCCGCCCCAGCAGCAGGGACAGGCCGGCGACCAGCACAATGGCCAGCCAGAAACTGGCAAAGACGCGCCAGAACAGGGTGCGCATGGGCATTCCTCAAACAGTACCGCCAGCACAGGGCTGGCGGTGGGTCGCAGATTTATTCGGCCTTGTCTTTCTCGGCCTTCCAGGCTTCGAACTCGGCGCGTTCGGCGCGGCGTTCTTCCATCTTCTTCACCAGCTCGTCAAAGTCCTTTTGCTGCTCGGGCTTGAGCAGGGCGCGGATGCTGTCGTGCTGTTGCTTCTTGGCCGCTTCCAGTTCCTGCTGCATGGCTTTCTGCTCGGCTTCCGGCAGTTTGTCCAGGTAGCGCTGGGTGATGTCGTGCCGGGACTTCATCTGCTCGCGCATCAGCTTGCCGATCGACTCGCGCTGTTCGCGGCTGAGGTCGAGTTCCTTGAACATCATGCCGTGCGGTTCGCCACGCATGCCACCGTGGTGCGGACCTTCATCAGGCATGGCCAGGGCAACGGCGGGTAGGGTGGCGGCGAACAGCAGGGCGGTGAGGGTCTTGCGCATGATGGATCTCCTGGTCTGGATTCCGGTCGTTTGCCGGATGTGCCCAGTCTAGGGCGGGCAAGGTCAAGCGCCGTCAGGCCAGGGTAAAGGCTGGGTAAAGAGGCCCGTTACGGCTGATACAGGTAGCCACGGCCACGCAGGGCCTGGATGCGCGGCCGCCCATCGGCGTGGGGGCCGAGTTTCTTGCGCAGGTTGCTGACGTGCATGTCCAGGCTGCGGTCGTACAGGCTGAGTTTGCGACCCAGCGCCAGCTGAGCCAGTGCCTGCTTGTCCACGGGCTCGCCCGGGGTTTGCAGCAGCGCTTCGAGAATGCGCCCCTCGGACAGGGTCAGACTGGCCTCATGCTCGCCGATGCTGACGGTGCCGCGCGCGGCGCTGAAGCTGAGGTCGCCGAGGTCCTGCAGCTGCGGTTTGCCGGTGGCCTGGCTGCGGCGCAGCACAGCCCGCAGGCGGGCGGTCAGCTCGCGAGGATCGCAGGGCTTGGCCAGGTAGTCGTCGGCGCCCAGCTCCAGACCGAGGATGCGGTCCAGCGGCTCGCCGCGGGCGGAAAGCATCAGTACCGGCAGTTCCGGGTGTTCCTGGCGAAGTTGCTTGAGCAGCTCCAGGCCGCTGCCATCGGGCAGCATGACGTCGAGGATCACCGCGTCCGGGCTGTTGGCCTGAAGTTGCTGACGGGCCTGCTGGCCGTCGTGGCTGGCGGCCACGACGAAACCTTCCTGGCTCAGCCAGCGGCTGAGCAGGTCGCAGAGTTCCAGATCATCGTCGATCAGCAGCAGATGGCTCATGGTGGCGCGTCAGTTCAGCCAGTGCTTGCGCGATTTGCCGAGGCCGGCGCTGAGCCGGCCGATGATCAGGGCGATCAGTGCCAGGGCGCTGCCCAGGGCGAACCAGGTCTGCTGTTCGCTCAGCCAGCGTGCCGGCTGTCCGGCTTGGGCGGCCTTGAGCTGCAGCTTGAGGCGCTGGTTCTCCTGGCGCAGGCGGCTGACCTGGGCGCTTTCCTGCAGTTGTTTCTGCTCCTCAAGCTGCTTCTGCTCCTGCAGTTGCGCCTGCAACTGGTCACGTTCGGCCTGCATGAGCTGCAGCTGTTGCCGCAGTTCCACGGCGGGCGCCGTACTGGTTTGGCTGGTGCCGGCACTGCTGGGTTGCAGTAGCGGCAGGTTGACGGATTCCTCTGCCTGCACGGCAAGACAGGGCAGCAACACGGCAAACAGCGGGGCCAGCAGACGCATCGGAACTCCTGTAGGGCGGCGCTGCCACCCGTGCGGGTTTACGGAAGAACGAGCTTGAATGGCTTGACGATGACGCTGGCGTAAACGCCGGCGGCGCGGTACGGATCGGCATCGGCCCAGCTTTGTGCGGCCTGCAGCGAATCGAATTCGGCGACCACCAGGCTGCCGCTGAAACCGGCTTCACCCGGGTCATTGCTGTCCACTGCCGGGTGCGGGCCGGCGAGGATCAGGCGGCCTTCGGACTTGAGTTGCAGCAGGCGGTCGAGGTGAGCCGGACGAGCGGCCAGGCGCGCGTCGAGGGTGTCGGGATGGTCGGTGGCGATGATGGCGTAGAGCATGTTCAGTCCTTGGTCTCGGAGGCGGGTTCGTCGTGGAGGTGACGCGACAGATAAACGCCCTGGGCCACCAGGAACAGCACGGTCAGGCCGAGGCTGCCGAAGACTTTGAAGTCGACCCAGAACTCATGGAAGGTGAAGGCGACGAACAGATTGGCGAAGCCGCAGAACAGGAAGAAGCCGATCCAGGCCAGGTTCAGGCGTTTCCAGACTTCGGCGGGCAGGCTCATGGCATGGCCGAGCATGCGCTGGATCAGCAGCTTGTCACCGATGAAGTGGCTGGCCGTGAAGGCCAGGGCAAACAGCCAGTTGACCACCGGCGCCTTCCACTTGAGGAAGGTCTCGCTGTGGAAGGCCAGGGTCATGCCGCCAAACAGCAGGCAGGCCGCCAGGGTCAGCCATTGGCCCTTTTCCAGCTTGCGCTGATGGATCAGCAGGGCGCCATAGACCACCACGGAGGCCAGGATCAGCACGGCGGTGGCACTGAAGATGCCGCCCAAGGTGACACTGTGGCCGGCCAGTTCGATGACGCGCGGTTCGAGCTTGTAGACGATGAAGAACAGGATCAGCGGAATAAAGTCGATGAATTGTTTCACGTAGCGCAGCCAGAAATGGGTTGTGGCGGCATAATAACAGGAAGAATCTGGCGCAGAAGTCCCTGCTTTCCAGCCCGTGAACCCCGTTCAGTGAGACCCCATGGAGATTGATCTGCATTGCCACAGCACCGCCTCGGACGGCGCCCTGAGCCCGGCGACGGTGGTGGCGCGCGCCCATGAACGCGGCGTGCGGGTGCTGGCGCTGACCGATCACGACACCATCGAGGGCCTGCCCGAAGCGCGGCAGCGTGCCGCAGAGCTGGGGCTGCAACTGGTCAACGGTATCGAGCTGTCCTGTACCTGGGGCGGTGCCACCATTCATGTGCTCGGTTATGGCTTTGCCCTGGACGCACCGGCCATCGAGGCGGCGGTGAAGAGCCTGCACACCGGGCGCTGGGCCCGCGCCGAGGAAATCGACCGGCGTCTGGCCCGGGTCGGCTTTGTCGGTTGCCTGCAGGGTGCGCGTGCCGTACAGCAGGAGCTGGGTGACAGCGGCAACGCGCCGGCCCGCCCGCATTTCGCCGAGTACCTGGTGCGCGCCGGCTTCGTCGCCGACCGCGCCGAAGCGTTCCGCAAGTGGCTGGGTGCCGGCAAGCTGGGCGACGTGAAGCAGCACTGGCCGAGCCTGGCCGAGGTGCTGGCAACGCTGCGTGCGGCCGATGCCTGGATCAGCCTGGCCCATCCGGCCCAGTACGATTTCACCCGCAGCAAGCGCCGGCGTCTGGTCGGCGAGTTTGTCAGCGGTGGCGGGCACGCCATCGAGGTGGTCAATGGTCTGCAACCGGCCGAACAGGTCGGCACCCTGGCCATTCTGGCCCGCGAATTCGGCATGCTGGTCAGCGCCGGCAGTGACTTCCACGCACCGGGCGACTGGTCGGAGCTGGGTATGTACCGCCCCGTCCCGGATGATCTGCCGCCACTCTGGGCGCGCTTCGATCATGTCCGCGCTGCATCTTGAACAGGGAGCGTCTATGAGTCAGTTCTTCCAGGTCCACCCGGAAAATCCCCAGGCGCGCCTGATCAAACAGGCCGTTGAGATCATTCGCCAGGGCGGCGTGGTGGTGTTTCCCACCGATTCGTCCTATGCCGTGGCCTGTCATATCGGCGACAAGACGGCGGTGGAGCGCATTCGCCGCCTGCGCCGGCTGGACGACAAGCACAATTTCACCCTGATCTGCAGCGACCTGTCGCAGCTGGGTCTGTTTGCCAAGGTCGACACCGCCGCGTTTCGCCTGCTCAAGGCGCATACGCCGGGGCCCTACACCTTCATTCTCACGGCCACCCGTGAAGTGCCACGCATGCTCCTGCACGAAAAGCGGCGCACCATCGGTCTGCGCGTGCCGGCCCATCCAATCGCCCTGGCCCTGACTAGTGAGCTGGGTGAGCCGTTGATGAGCGTCAGCCTGATCCTGCCGGGTGAAACGCTGCCGATGTCCGACCCTTATGAAATGCGCCAGGTCCTCGAACATCAGGTTGACCTGATCATCGATGGCGGTTTCGGTGGGCTGGAGGCCTCGACGGTGGTCAGCCTGCTCGACGATTCGCCGCAGGTGCTGCGCGTTGGCGCCGGCGATCCGACGCCGTTCGAGAACGACTGATGAGTGAAGCCCCCGAGGCTGCTGCCCCCCTGCAGGGGGAGTTGCCACTGGCGCTGGTCTACGGCCAGGCGGTTACCGAGCTGCCGCTGGACCTGTATATCCCGCCGGATGCCCTGGAAGTCTTCCTCGAAGCGTTCGAGGGGCCGCTGGACCTGCTGCTGTACCTGATCCGCAAGCAGAACATCGACATCCTCGATATTCCGGTGGCCGAGATCACCAAACAGTACATGGGCTATGTCGAGCTG
>CALMID010000012.1 GCA_937863915.1 uncultured Pseudomonas sp. | reverse complement strand
TTCGCCGTACGTGATCAGCGCTCCATACCCAGCTTGCCGTTGGCGTCGGAGAACACGATCTCGACCCGGCGATTCTGGGCCCGGCCACGACTGGAGGCGTTTTCCGCCAGCGGATAAGCCTCGCCGAAGCCACGCACGCTGATGCGCTGCGGATCGATACCCAGATCGATGAGCACATCGGCCACCGACTGGGCACGATCCTTGGACAGCTGCAGGTTGAACGCCGCTTCGCCCTTGGTGTCGGTGTAGCCCTCGATGCGCACCACCCGCCGCGGGTTGTTCTGCAGGAACTGCACGAGCTTGAGTACGGTGCGGTTGGCCGAGGCCTTGAGATCGGCGCGGCCGGTGTCGAAAAGCACATCGCCCAGGGTCATGACCAGGCCGCGATCGGTCTCGGCCGCCGCCAGGGCGAACATCTGCTCGTCATCGCCGCTGCCGGCGACGCTGAGCAGCTTGCTCTCGCGCAGGGTCAGCTGCAGGCGCTCCAGTTCCAGCTGCTCGCGTTGCAGGCGCTCGGCGTTGAGCGCCGCATCGGTGTGCTCACGGGCAATCTGGCTGTAGCGTTGACTGAGGTAGGCATAGTGCTGCATGTCAGCATCACTGCCCCAGTAGCCGGACAGGCGATCGGCACGGGCCAGCGATTCGCCGGAACGAATCACGTCCTTGGGCGCCACGCGCAATACATCGTTGTCACTCTTGACCGCCAGGAAGGCCTGTTGCGCCTGCTCCAGGCTCTGGCGGTCGTCCGGCTTGGTCGCACAGCCCTGCAGGAGCACCGGCAGCAGCAGGACAAGGGCGTTGGCGTAACGCATCACGGCAAGGTTCCCAGTTGTTGGCGCACCCGCTTGATGCGCAGATTGATCTGTTTCAGTTCCTGTTCGCTCTTGGCGGTCAGCACCTTGGCTTCGGCCAGACGTGCATCCAGCTCGGCCTGCTCGGCAAACTGGCGGGCACGCTTGTAGTCGGCCTCACCCATGTTCTTCTGTGCCCGGGCGAACTTGGCCTCGGCCAGACGCATTTCCTCCAGCGCCGCCGTGGCGCCGACGGCACGCGCCTGGGCCAGGGTCTGTTCGGTCAGGCGCATCTGTTCGAGTGGCGCGGGGTCGCTGGCACAACCGCTGAGCGAGGCAGCGAGCAGGCCGAGAAGAAGAAGGTGGCGCATCACAGCGGGTTTTCCTCTGCAGCTGGCGGCTCAACCGGAGCCACCTGTTGTCCCTGCCAGCGCTCGATATTGCGCTGCAGGATGATTTCGGGGAGATCGGTGTTCAGCAACTCGGTCATCTTCTGCGCCAGCTGGCCACGCAGGCGCGCGTCGTTGCAGGCGGAGTTGTGCGACAGGGTCAGGTACAGCCCCTCGCTGGAAATCGGTGGTTCCAGACTTTCCAGCTGCTCTTGCATACCCAGCTGGCGGGCCAGCGCCACGCTGGGATAACGCTCATACAGGACATAATCGACCCGCCCGAGCAGCAGCATCTGCAGGGCCTGGGTCAGGTTCGGCAGTTGCTGGACCTGCAGCGACTGGGCGGCAAACTGGTCGAAGCCCTGACCGAAGCTATTGTTGACCAGCGTCGCGCCCTGCTTGCCGACCAGATCGGCCCAGCCGCTGTAAGGAAATGACTTGCCGCGCTGCGTCCAGACCACGCTGGGGGTCTGGTAAAAGGCCGGGTGGATATAGTCCATCACCCCCAGGCGCGGCACCGTGAGAAAGGCTCCGGCCAGCAGATCGACGCGACCGCTACTGGCCTCTTCCTGAGCCTGGGCCCAGGTGCCGGTATGGATCACCTCGACCTTCAACCCCAGCTCCTTGCCGATATGCTGCAGCAGCTCGGCATTGGCGCCGATCAGTTGGCCGGGGTTGGCCGGGTCACGCCACAGGTAGGGCGGATATTCCGGATTGCCGGTGGCCACCAGCTTCTCGCAGGCTTCCTCGGCCTGCACCGGCAGACTCGCCAGCGCCAGCAGCAACGACAACCACAACGCTTTACTGCGCATAGACATTCCCAGCTGAACCTAAGGTTGGGCAAACGGACAACATGCTATAGCCCCGTGCCAAAGTGTTAGTTTAGGCCACCCACTACAAGAAACGGAAATAAGGAGTGCGTGTGAAAAAGCTGCTACTGACATTAGTGCTACTGCTCGCCACGGCGGGCGGCGTACTGACTCTGTCGCCAACCACCCTGCTGGCCACGGTGCAGTTTGCCGAGCGCCAGCTGGCTGGCCTGAGTCTGCACAGCCAGACCGTCGGCGACCTGACCTACAGCTACTACGACGGTGGCCCGCAGGACGCGCCGGCCATCGTGATGATCCACGGCTTTGGCGCCAACAAGGACAACTGGCTGCGTTTCGCCCGCCCGCTGACCGCGCACTACCGAGTCATTGCCCTCGACCTGCCGGGTTTCGGCGACAGCAGCCAACCTGCCACCATCAGTTACGACGTCGGTAGCCAGAGCGAGCGAGTACTGGCCCTGCTCGACGCCCTGAAGATCGGGAAATTCCACGTCATCGGCAACTCCATGGGCGGCCATATCAGCGCTCTGCTCGCCGCCCGCCACCCCGAACGGGTACTCAGCGCCGCACTGCTGGACAATGCCGGCGTGGAAGCGCCGAACAAGAGCGAGTTCTTTCGCCGCATCGAACAGGGCGAGGCCAATCCGCTGGTCGTGAACAAGCCGGAAGACTTCCAGCGCCTGCTGGATTTCGTCTTCGTCGAGGCACCGCCGATGCCCGCTCCACTTCAGGAGCACTTTGCTGCTCAGGCCATGGCCAATGCGCCTCACTACGAGCTGATTTTCAGCCACCTGAAGGATCGCTACATCCCGCTGGAGCCGGAGCTGCCGAAGATCACCGCACCGGTGCTGCTGCTCTGGGGTGACCAGGACCGCGTACTCGATATATCGAGCATCGAGGTCATGAAGCCGCTGCTGCAAAAACCCAGCGTGGTGGTGATGAAGAACTGTGGCCATGTACCGATGGTCGAGCGTCCGGAGGAAACCGCCGAGCACTACCTGAGTTTCCTGACTCAGGCCCAATAACGCCGCCGCAGAATGACAAAAGCCCGCTCGATGAGCGGGCTTTTTGTTTTAGCGCATGACCAGCCGAGGCTTAGTCTTCGCGGTAGCGACGCAGCTTGAGCTGCTTGCCGGCCACGCGGGTGTCCTTGAGCTTGGCCAGCAGACGGTCGAGACCTTCTTCCGGCAGTTCGACCAGGCTGAAGGTGTCGCGGATCTGGATGCGACCCAGCGCCTCGCGGGACAGGCCACCCTCATTGAGGATGGCGCCCAGCAGGTTCTTCGCCTGGATGCCGTCGCGCGCGCCAACACCGGCACGGCAGCGGGCACGGCCTTCGGCCACCGGCGGCATGCTGCGGCCACGGGCACCTTCACCCTCGGCACGCGGTGCGCGCTCGCGGCGTTCACCACTGCGCTCACCACTGCTGCTGCGCTCGCGGGAGCTGCTTGGCACTTCCGGCTGCTCGCGGCGTACCGCGTCCAAGGTCAGGCCCTGACCTTCGGTGAGCTCGGCCAGCAGCGCGGCGGCCAGCGCCTGCGGGCTGCATTCAAGATCGGTGGCCAGCTTGGCCAGCAGTTCGCCATGACTGGCTTCGGCGGTGGCCACCAGCGGTTGCAGCTTCTGGCTGAGGCGACGGATGCGCGCCTGCAGCACAGTCTCGGCGTCCGGCAGACGCACTTCGGCGACTTTCTGCCCGGTGACACGCTCGATCACCTGCAGCATGCGGCGCTCGCGCGGGGTGACCAGCAGCAGGGCGCGGCCTTCCATGCCGGCGCGACCGGTACGGCCGATACGGTGCACGTAGGACTCCGGGTCATACGGCATGTCGATGTTCAGTACGTGGGTGATGCGCGGCACGTCGATACCACGGGCAGCCACGTCGGTCGCGATGACGATGTCCAGGCGGCCATCCTTGAGCGACTCGATCACGCGCTCGCGCTGGTTCTGGGCGATGTCGCCGTTGAGCGGCGCGACCTTGTAGCCACGGGCTTCCAGGGCGCTGGCCACGTCCAGGGTGGCCTGCTTGGTGCGGACGAAGCCGATCAGCGCATCGAAGTCTTCGACTTCCAGCAGACGGGTCACGGCAGCGACCTTCTGGTCGGCATGCACCATCAGGTGAGCCTGCTCGATCCGCGCCACGGTCTGGGTCTTGGCGGCGATCTTGACGTGCTTGGGCTCGCGCAGGTGCTTCTCGGCGATGGCACGGATCGAAGCCGGCAGGGTCGCGGAGAACAGCACGCTCTGGCGGCTTTCCGGCAGGGCCTGGAAGATCACTTCCAGGTCGTCCATGAAGCCCAGCTTGAGCATTTCGTCGGCTTCGTCGAGAACGAGGAACTGCACGGTCTTGAGCAGATCACCGTTGCGGCTGAGGTGGTCGACCAGGCGACCCGGGGTGGCCACCACGACCTGCGCGCCCATGCGCAGGGCCTTGAGCTGCGGGCCCATCGGCGCGCCGCCGTACACGGCGACCACGTTCAGGCCTGGCATCTGCTTGGCATAGGTTTCGAAGGCGGTGGCCACCTGCAGAGCCAGCTCGCGGGTCGGCGCCAGAATCAGCGCCTGCGGTTCACGCTTGCTCGGATCGATCTTGGACAGAATCGGCAGGGCAAAGGCGGCGGTCTTGCCGGTGCCGGTCTGCGCCTGGCCAATCATGTCGTGGCCGGCGAGGATCATCGGGATCGCCTGGGCCTGAATCGGGGACGGCTCTTCGTAGCCAACGGCAGTCAGTGCTGCAACAACGGAAGAATGAAGGCCGAGTGCGGCAAAGCCGCCGGTTTCCTGGGTCATGGGTAATGCCTCTTTTGCAACCGCAAAACCCATGGACCAGCGCTGCGCCGCCGAAAGATCAATAGATCGCCCTGACAGCCTGGCAAGCAGATTTTGCGTATTCGCGTCTTTATGGATGAAACGTTAAGGATAGTCCGCAGGGCGGACAAACAGCCGAAGCAGCGCTTCGCGAGATCACCTGAACGGGGGCCTGATAAGGCCGGCGCGCATCATACAGGATTTTCCTGACCGTTGTGCGGGTTTTTCCCGGATAAGGACAGATTCGGCCCAGCGGTTGCAAGGCAATGCCATACCGTTCATCAGAATGGCAAATGGTTTGGACAAGCCCTCCCCGCTCAGGCTATATCGAGGTTTTCCCATCCGCCAAGGAACCCCAGGATGACCCAGAGTACTGCCGGCCGAGTTACCCGCGAACTGCGTGGCCATGTCCTGCTGCTCGGCCTCGACCGCGTGAGCAAGCGCAATGCCTTCGACCTCGACCTGCTCAACGAGCTGGCCCTGGCCTATGGCGAGCTGGAACGCAACGACGAGGCGCGCGTGGCGTTGGTGTTCGCCCACGGCGAGCACTTCACCGCCGGCCTCGACCTGACCCGCGTCGCCGACGCCTTCAAGGCCGGCTGGGCACCACCGGAAGGTGGCTGCGATCCCTGGGGCGTATTCGCCGGGCCACGCACGCGCAAGCCGGTGATAGTCGCCGCCCAGGGCTACTGCTTCACCATCGGCATCGAGCTGATGCTGGCTTCGGACATCAACCTGTGCGCCAGCAATACCCGCTTCGCCCAGATGGAAGTGCAGCGCGGCATCTTCCCGTTCGGCGGCGCCACGCTGCGCATGCACCAGAGTGCCGGCTGGGGCAATGCCATGCGCTGGCTGCTCACAGGCGATGAGTTCGATGCCCACGAGGCCTATCGGATGGGTCTGGTGCAGGAAGTCGTGGCCACCGAGGAACTGCTGCCGCGCGCACTGTGGATTGCCGAACGGATTGCCGCCCAAGCGCCACTGGGCGTGCAGGCCACCCTGGCCTCGGCCCGTCAGGCCGTGCAACAGGGCGAAGCGATTGCCGCTGCCGCCCTGCCGCCGGTGATGCGCCAACTGATGGCCAGCGAGGATGCCGCCGAGGGCGTGCGCGCCATGCTGGAACGCCGTCCGGGCGACTTCCAGGGGCGCTGAGGGCACTGGCAGGCGGGGTCAAAAAGCCCCGTCCGCCGCAACTTTTCTCCAGCTGGCGGTTGAAAAGCGTTGGCGAGGCAGCCAGCGCAAGGCGCAACGCAGTAACAACCGCAGGTTGGTCAAAACAGGCGAAAAAGCGCAGTTTACGAATGGTAAATGAGCATTTGATTCGCTCCGCTCACCCCTCCGGGGCCGTGCTAAAGCACGTTCAGCCTGTGGCTGTGAGCCTGTTTTTAACGCCGCGATGGCAACGCAGGTAGTTTTTCAAGAGCCAGCTAGCTGGCCGGGCGCATCACGTCGATCAGCCCATCCAGGCTATAGCCCAGGCGCGGCGCCAGTTGCGCGGCGCGCTCGCGCAGCCCGGCGATGTCCAGTTCCTGCTCAAGGTCAGCGGGAATCAGCAGGATGACGTTGCCGTCCTTCACCGGAATTTCCCAGTAGTGACGATGGAACAGGCCGCGCAGCAGCGCAGCCCCCAGCGGCTTGCCGTCATCGGTGCCCCACTGGTTGATCACCAGCCAGCCACCGGGATTGAGCTTCTGCTGGCAATCTTCGAGAAAACGCCAGGCCAGATGGCCGGCCGCAGGCCCCGTATCGGTATACAGGTCGAGGAACAGCACATCGGTGCTTTCGGCACTGGCGAGCAGCTCCAGCGCATCGCCAATGCGGATGGTCAGGCGCGGGTCATCGCTCAGGCCGAGAAACTCCATGGCGAGGCGCGGCACATCCGGGCGTAGCTCGATGACTTCGACATCTTCCAGGTCAAGAAAGCGCAGGCAGGCCTGGGTCAGGTTGCCGGCGCCCAGACCGAGAAACAGCGCCGTCTCGGCCCGCTCGTGGCACAGCGCACCGATCAGCATGGCGCGGGTATAGTCGTACTCCAACCAGCTCGGGTCGGCCGTGAACACACAGCTCTGCTCCACCTCGTCGCCGAACTCGAGAAAGCGGTACTCGCCGATCTCCACCACCCGCACGCGGCCATAGGCGTCCTGCACCTCGGCCAGCAAACGTTCATCCTGCAGTTTTTCCGTCACCGGCATCCCCAACTGACCATTCGTACCAACACCGCACGACCACCGGCCGCCAATGTCATAGCCGGTGCCCTGGGGCACTCGCCGATAATATTCGGGCGGCAGCCTGCCGCAGGCGGAGCGCCAGCACAAGTTCCATTCGGCAATCCGTAGTCCCTTGCAGTCTGGATATCCGTCATGACCACCTGCCTTATCACGGGCGCTGCCAGCGGCCTCGGCTGGGCCCTTGCCCAGGCCTGCCATGCCCGCGGCATGCACCTGCTGCTCACCGACATCAATGCCAGCCTGCTGGAGCAACGCCGCAGCGAACTGGCCAACGGTGCCGTCGTGTACACCCTGGCGGGCGACCTCTGCGACCCGTGCTTCCAGGCTGAACTGGTCAGCGTCTGCCACCAGCATTTCGCTGGTATTGACTGGCTGATCAACAATGCCGGTATCACCCACCGCTCACCGACCCTGCGCACCCAGCCCGAGGTCTTCAGCAAAGTGATGGCCGTGGATTACCACGCCCCGCTGAACCTGACTCTGAACGCTCTGCCCCTGCTGCAACGCAGCCGCGGCCGGGTGATCTGCATCGGTTCCATGGCCGGCTGGATGCCGGTACTCGGCCGCGCCGGCTACTGCGCCGCCAAAGCCGCGCTGAGCCAGGCCTTCGAAGTGCTGCGCCTGGAACTGGAGCGCCAGCACATCGGCCTGCTGATGGTTTACCCGAGCTTTCTCGACACACCCATCGAACGCAACGCCCTGGGCGGCGATGGCCGACCGGCCAGCCATGCCCGTTCCACCGTGGGCCAGGTTCGCGGCGCCGACTGGATGGCCGCCGCGATCGTACGAGCCGCCGAACAGGGGCGCCGGCGCCTGTTTGCCGACCGCGGCAGCCTCCTGGCCAGCCTGCTCTGGCGCCTCGCCCCAGACCTCTATCTGCGCCTGATGGCCAAGCGCTTTGCCGGCGAGCTGGACTGAAGCGCCCACAGCCTCCAGCCCATCGCTGATTGATCATGGCTATAACCCCGATCACCCCGCAGCCACGGGCGATCAGGTAACATGCGGCTCACTTTCCCTGACCCGTCGTATCGAGCCGTACATGAGCCAAACCTGGAGCCCCGAGAGCTGGAGAAGCAAGCCGATCCAGCAGCAACCACAGTACCCCGACAGCGCCAAGCTGGTGCAGGTCGAGCAGACCCTGGCCGGCTATCCGCCGCTGGTGTTTGCCGGTGAGGCGCGCGAACTGCGCCGCCAGTTTGCCGAGGTCACCCAGGGTCGCGCCTTCCTGCTGCAGGGCGGCGACTGCGCCGAAAGCTTTGCCGAGTTCTCCGCTGCCAAGATCCGCGACACCTTCAAGGTGCTGCTGCAGATGGCCATCGTCATGACCTTCGCCGCCGGCTGCCCGGTGGTGAAAGTCGGGCGCATGGCCGGCCAGTTCGCCAAGCCGCGCTCGGCCAATGACGAAACCATCGACGGCATCACCCTGCCCGCCTACCGCGGCGATATCGTCAACGGCATCGGCTTCGACGCCGCCAGCCGCGTGCCGGACCCGGAGCGCCTGCTGCAGGCCTACCACCAGTCCACCGCCAGCCTCAACCTGCTGCGCGCCTTCGCCCAGGGCGGCTTCGCCGATCTCCACCAGGTGCACCAGTGGAACCTGGACTTCATCGGCAACTCGGCCCTTGGCGAGAAGTACAGCCAGTTGGCCAATCGCATCGACGAGACCCTGGCCTTCATGCGCGCCTGCGGCATGGACGCCCAGCCGCAGGTGCGCGAGACCAGCTTCTTCACCGCCCACGAGGCGCTGCTGCTGAACTACGAGCAGGCCTTCGTGCGTCGCGACAGCCTGACCGGCCGCTGGTACGACTGCTCCGCGCACATGCTGTGGATCGGCGACCGCACCCGTCAGCTGGATGGCGCCCACATCGAGTTCATGCGCGGTATCGAGAACCCCATCGGGGTCAAGGTCGGCCCGAGCATGGACCCGGACGAGCTGA
>CALMID010000011.1 GCA_937863915.1 uncultured Pseudomonas sp. | reverse complement strand
TGCCGTCGTCGAAGCCGTACCAGCGCTCCTTGAAGAAGATGTGGCCGCTCATCTCGCCGGCCAGCAGGGCGCCGGTTTCCTTCATCTTGGCCTTGATCAGCGAGTGACCGGTCTTCCACATCACCGGGCGACCGCCATAGCCACTGATCAGCGCTGGCAGGCGGCGGGTGCACTTGACGTCGAAGATGATGTCGGCGCCCGGGTTGCGCGACACCACGTCCTTGGCGAACAGCATCATCAGGCGGTCCGGGTAGATCATGTGGCCGGCGTTGGTCACCACGCCGACGCGGTCGCCGTCGCCGTCGAAGGCCAGGCCCAGGTCGGCCTTCTCCGCCTTGACCTTGGCGATCAGGTCGACCAGGTTTTCCGGCTTGCCCGGATCGGGGTGGTGGTTGGGGAAGGTGCCGTCCACGTCGCAGAACAGCGGAATCACGCTGCAGCCCAGGGCTTCAACCAGTTTCGGGGCGATCACGCCGGCGACGCCGTTGCCGCAGTCGACCACCACGCGCATCGGCTTGGCCAGGGCGATGTCGTCACGGATGCGCTGGAAGTAGCGGTCGAGGATTTCCACCTGCTCGACACTGCCAACGCCGCTGGCCAGATCGTTCTGCTGCAGGCGGGTGAGCAGGGCGGTGATGCGCTCGTTGGACAGGGTCTCGCCGGCGACGACGATCTTGAAGCCGTTGTAGTCCGGCGGGTTGTGGCTGCCGGTAACCATCACCCCGGAGCTGGCTTCCAGCACGTTGGTGGCGTAGTACAGCACCGGGGTCGGCACCATACCTACGTCGGTGACCTGGCAGCCGCAGTCGAGCAGCCCCTGGATCAGTGCACCGGCCAGCTCCGGGCCGGACAGGCGACCATCGCGGCCCACCACCACGCCGGACTCGCCGCGGGCCAGGCTCTCCGAGCCGATGGCGCGACCGATCCAATAGGCATAGTCGGTGGTCAGGGTGTCGCCCACCACGCCACGGATGTCGTAGGCGCGGAAGATGCTGGCGGGCAGTTGTGGGGCCTGTTGCGTGCGGCTCATCGCGGGGTGTTGCTCCTGAGTGTTAAGACCGAAGGGGTCCAGGTCTTCGTCGAGTACATCGATGTCCAGGATGTCGGCATCCTGGAACAGGGGTTCATGGCCTTCGTCCACCTGCATGCTGGGTGCGGCGGGCGCAGCCTTGGGCGTGGCATTGCTGGCCACGTTGTCGCTTTTGCGTTTGGGCAGGCGGGTCAGGGCCTGGGCCAGGGCATCCAGTGGCGCCAGGCTGAGGGTGAAGGACTTCACGGCCTTGCCCGCGGCGATCTCCTGGATCATCTGCCCGAGTTGCGACACGTCGGCATGCAGGCGGCTCTGCAGGCGGGTTTGCAGCAGGTACAGGCCGATCAGGCTGCCGAGCAGGGCCAGCACGCCGGCCAGGGCCAGCAGCAGGGGATCGGGGCTGCCGGCCGGTGTGGGCGCGCCGGTCAGGGTCAGGCTCCAGTTGGGGTTGCCAACCTCGAAACTGCGGCTCTCCTGACCGTCGCTGCTGCCCTGGCTGAACAGGACTTGCGCCGGAGTACTGCCGAAGCGCTGGCTGAGTTGCAGTTGACCGCTACCGGCCGGTAGTGGCGGCAGGGCGGCCAGCAGGCGCTGTAGGTCGAAGGCCAGCAGCAGGCTGCCGCTGCCCAGATCCTTGGCGGACAGACGCAGCAGGGCCGGGCTGTAGAGCAGCCAGCGGCCCTCCACCTTGTAGGCTTCCAGTGGTGGGTTCTGGCCGCTTTCCATGCGTCGCAGCAGGTCGAGGGCGGCGAAGTTCATCGGAGCGGCGCGCTGGCTGTTCTGCTGGGCCTGGCCGGGCAGATTGAGGTGGGCATCGACCACGCCGGCCCAGTAGCCGAGGCTGGCTTCGGCTTCGCGGATGCGCTGCGGGTCCTGACTCTGCACCGCGGCCAGCAGTGCCGGATTCTCGGCGGCGCGCTGGGTATCGGCCTGAATCTCGGCCAGGGCCTGACGCAGGGCGGCAGCCTGATGCTGGCCGATCAGCTCGGCCAGCTGGGCCGCATTCTTCTGGTTGGCACTCTGCTGGCTGAACCACAAGAGGGCACCACCCAGCAGCAGGCCGGCAATGGCCAGGCCCAGGGAGGGCAGCAAATGACTGGCTGAGCCTTTGCTGGCGGGCTGGCTGGCGACGATTTCCGGTAACTGCTCGGCGGTTTCGCTGGTCTTGCGCTTCAACAGTTTCATCAAGCCTCTCCTGGCTGAAGGGGTACCGCTCAGTGGCTGCCGGTATGACCGAAGCCGCCCGCGCCGCGTTCGCTGGCGTGGAACTCGTCGACCAGTTCGAAGTGCGCCTGCACCACCGGTACCAGCACCAGTTGCGCGATGCGCTCGCCGATCTCGATGGTGAAAGGGGTCTGTCCGCGGTTCCAGCAGGACACCATCAGCTCACCCTGGTAGTCCGAGTCGATCAGGCCGACCAGGTTGCCGAGGACGATGCCGTGCTTATGGCCGAGACCCGAGCGCGGCAGGATCAGCGCGGCCAGCCCCGGGTCGGCGACATGAATAGCCAGCCCGGTGGGGATCAGGATGGTCTGGCCAGGCTCCAGGGTGATGGCCTGCTGGAGCATGGCGCGCAGATCGAGGCCGGCGGAACCCGGTGTGGCGTAGGTCGGCAGGGGAAATTCGGTGCCCAGGCGGGCGTCGAGAATCTTGGCTTGCAGGCTGTGCATGGTCAGGCGCGCTTCACTCGGTCGGCGATAAAGGCAATCAGCTGGCGGGCAATCTTGCCCTTGCTGCTCTGGGCGAAACTGGTGGGTTGCAGCTCGCGGTCAATGATGGTGATGGCATTTTCCTCGCTGTTGAAACCGATGCTCGGGTTGGCCACGTCATTGGCGACGATCAGGTCGAGGTTCTTGTCTTTCAGTTTGCGCGCGGCGTAGTCCAGCAGGTTCTGCGTTTCAGCGGCGAAACCGACGCTGAATGGACGATCGGCGCGGCCGGCGAGCGTGGCGAGGATGTCCGGGTTGCGCACCAGCTGCAGCAGCAGGCCATCGCCGCTGGCCGGGTCCTTCTTCATCTTGTGCTCGGCCACCACCTCGGGGCGGTAGTCGGCCACGGCGGCGGCGGCGATCAGCACGTCGCAGGGCATAGCGGCCTCACAGGCGGCGAGCATGTCGCGGGCGCTGGTGACGTTGATTCGCTGCACGCGCTCCGGGGTGCGCAGGTGCACCGGCCCGCTGACCAGCGTCACCTGGGCACCGGCTTCTGCCGCGGCCTCGGCCAGGGCGAAGCCCATCTTCCCTGAGCTGTGGTTGGTGATGTAGCGCACCGGGTCGATGTTTTCCTGGGTCGGGCCGGCGGTGATCAGCACGCGCAGGCCGGTCAGGCTCTTGAATTCGAAGCAGTCGGCGGCGCGCTGAGC
>CALMID010000010.1 GCA_937863915.1 uncultured Pseudomonas sp. | reverse complement strand
TCAGAACGTATTGCGCAGCACCGTCTCGGTAAACGGCAGCTTGCCTACACGCGGTTTGTGCTCGACGTTGCGCTTGCCCACCGCGACCATCAGGCCGATCACGTGGTTGGCCGGCAGCTTGATCAGCTCACCTACGGCGGCAAAGTCGAAGCCATCCATCGGCACGCTGTCCAGGCCTTTGGCACGGGCCGCCAGCATCAGGGTCTGGGCCACCAGACCACAGCTGCGCATCACCTCGTCACGCTGCACCTGCGGCTTGTCGCGGTAGTAGCCGTCGATGGCACCGACCATGAACGCCTTGACCTCATCCGGCGCACCTTCCCAGACGCGCTCGGCATTCTGCGCCCAGCTGTCGAGCTGGGCGCAGATCACCACCAGCATGGAAGCCTCGGTGATCTGCGCCTGATCCCAGCCAACCGCACGAATCTGTGCGCGCAGTGCCGGGTCACTGACCTCAACCAGGCGGACATGCTGCAGGTTGAAGGCGGTGGGGGCGAGTAGCGCCAGCTCCAGCAGTTCATCCTTCTCGGCCTGGCTCAGGGTGAACTCGGGGTCGTAGCCACGCACAGCGCGGCGGGTCTGAATAGCTTCCAGGGTATGCATCGGTAAATGCCTCCGGTCGTTTTGGGTGGCGCCATCCTAGCCAGATGCCAACAAAAGCGTAAGTATGTACATAAATGGCCGATACCCACATAAAGGTAACCATATGAATGCTCCCGCCATCCCCCTTCCCGCCGGCTGTCCGGCTGAAGCGGCACTCGATGTCATTGCCGGCAAATGGAAGGGCATGCTGATCTTTCATCTGCTCGGCGGCACCCGTCGCTTCAACCAGCTGCAGCGCATGTGTCCGGGCATCAACCAGCGCATGCTGACCAAACAGCTGCGCGAACTGGAAGACGCAGGCCTGGTACTACGCACCGTGCACCCTGTAGTGCCGCCGCACGTGGACTACCAACTGAGCGAACTGGGCCTGGCCTTGCAGCCGGTGATGAGCAGCCTGCAGCAGTGGGGCAAGCTCTACCTGAGCCACGGCGGCCGCCACGGACGCTGCCGCGAAGGTCAACTGCACAACCCGGAGGAAACTGGGCAGCCCTAAACGGCCAGCGGGTATTGCCAAGCGGTCTAAGCCTGATCCCGCAGAAGAGTTAATCTGATAACAGAGCCTTCAGGGAGGTATCCCCATGCAAGTATCCGCCGCCAGCAGCAACCTGCCGCTCAGCACCCAGGTGATCAAGCGCGCCGGCGAAGCCGCTCAGGCGCCTGGTGCTCCCGTAACCCCGGAGCAGGTGAACAAGGCCGTCGATGCGGCCAGCGACCGCGTGCAGCAGGCGCAGGACAACCGTGCCGCCGAGCAGACCAGCCGACGCAGCACCACCGCGCAGCTGTACAGCGCCAACAGCCAGCAGAACCAGATCGACACCTACCTGGCAGTTGCCAGCGAGGGTGAGGTCGAGTCCAGCGAAGGCAATCTGGAAGCCGCTCAGGAGCTGAGTGAAGACGTTCAGCGCTACCGTGTGGCCGAGGCCATCGACAGCCGTCCCGAGCAGGTCGAACGCCCGGAAAAACCCAGCCGCCCGGCGGAGCCGACGCCCTACATCGATATCCAGGCCTGACGGATTGCAGGCACAAAAAAGCCGCCCGAGGGCGGCTTTTTGCATCGCGACGATTCGCCTTACAGCTGCGGACCGGCGTTGCGGATGGCGTCGGACACGCTGAACTTCTTGAAGTTCTCGATGAACTGAGTAGCCAGAGCTTTGGCCGCTTCATCGTAGGCGTTCTTGTCGGTCCAGGTGTTGCGCGGATTGAGCAGCTCGGTCTCGACGCCCGGTACGGCCTTCGGCACGTCCAGGTTGATGATCGGCAGGTGCTCGGTCTCGGCACCGATCAGCGCACCGCTCTGGATGGCTGCAATCACGCCACGGGTGGTCGGGATGTTGAAGCGCTTGCCCACACCGTAGCCACCACCGGTCCAGCCGGTGTTGACCAGGTACACCTTGGAGCCGAAGCCCTGGATGCGCTTGATCAGCAGCTCGGCGTACTCGCCAGCCGGACGCGGGAAGAACGGCGCGCCGAAGCAGGTAGAGAAGGTCGACTTGATGCCGCCGCCGCTGCCCATCTCGGTGGAACCGACCAGTGCGGTGTAACCGGACAGGAAGTGGTAGGCCGCCTGCTCGTTGTTGAGGATCGACACCGGCGGCAGTACGCCGGTCAGGTCGCAGGTCAGGAAGATCACTGCGTTCGGCTCGCCGGCACGGTTGGCCTCGACGCGCTTCTCGATCAGCTCCAGCGGGTAAGCGGCACGGCTGTTCTGGGTCAGGCTGGAGTCGGCGTAATCCGGCATGCGGGTACGCGGGTCGAGCACGACGTTTTCCAGTACGGCGCCGAACTGGATGGCTTTCCAGATCACCGGCTCGTTCTTCTCGGACAGGTCGATGCACTTGGCATAGCAACCGCCTTCGATGTTGAACACGCTGCCCACGCCCCAACCGTGCTCGTCGTCACCGATCAGGTAACGCGACGGGTCGGCGGACAGGGTGGTCTTGCCGGTGCCGGACAGGCCGAAGAACAGGGTGGTGTCGCCGTCTTCGCCGACGTTGGCGGCGCAGTGCATCGGCAGCACGTCGACTTCCGGCAGCAGGAAGTTCTGCACCGAGAACATGGCCTTCTTCATCTCGCCGGCGTACTGCATGCCAGCCAGAAGAACCTTCTTGGAAGCGAAGTTGATGATCACGCAACCGTCGGAGTTGGTACCGTCACGCTCCGGTACGCACTCGAAGAACGGCGCGTTGAGGATCTGCCACTCGCTCTTGGCGGCCGGATTGAACTGCTCCGGGTTGATGAACAGGCAACGGCCGAACAGGTTGTGCCAGGCAGTCTCGGTGGTCATCTTGATGGCCAGGTACTGCTCCGGATCGGCACCCACATGCACGTGAGATACGAAGCGGTCGCGCTCGCCGACATAGGCTTCGACGCGGGCCCACAGGGCATCGAACTTGTCTTCCGGGAACGGGCGGTTGATGTTGCCCCAGGCAATCTTGGCCTCGGTGCCCTGCTCCTTGACGATGAAACGGTCTGCCGGAGAACGACCGGTGCGGTGACCGGTCTTGACGACCAGCGAACCGTTGGCGGCCAGCTCGCCCTCACCGCGGCGAAGGGCTTCTTCAACCAGCTGTGCGGCACTGATATCGATGTACTGAGTGGCTTGCGTCATGTAGTCCCCGTCGGCTCGAGGCCGAGTCCTCCAAACGTATGTAGTGATCCCGAAAGATCACTACAGGAAAAAAAGTGGGCCGGATTATGCCAGAAAAGCCGGCTTATTGGAAAAACCTCTTGTCAGCCCGGCGGCAGCATGCTTCGACTTAATGCCGGGTACCTGCTGGCGGCTCGCTGCCACCGCCGGCAAACAGCTGTGCAACGTCGGCGGCATCGAACAGGTAACGCTCGTTGCAGAACTGGCAATCGATGACCACCGTGCCGCCCTGCTCGGTCACCAGTTCCAGCGCGTCCGGCTCGCCGAGACTGATCAGGGCCCGCGCCGAACGTTCACGCGAGCAGCTGCAGCGGAACACCAGCGGTTGCTCGTCGAACAGGCGAACCTGTTCCTGATGATAGAGGCGATGCAGCACGGTGGCGTTGTCCAGGCCGAGCAACTCCTCGGCGGTCAGCGAGTCGGCCAGGGTGGTGAGGTGCTGCCAGTTGGCGGCACGCTCTTCCGGGTCTTTCAGGCGGTCGGCCGGCAAGGCCTGCAGCAGCATGCCGCGGGCCACGCGGCCATCGGCCTGCAGCCAGAAGCGAGTCGGCAGTTGCTCGGAGTTGGCGAAGTAGCCAGACAGGCATTCGGCCAGGTTGGCGCCTTCCAGCGCCACAATGCCCTGATAGCGCTGGCCCTGACGCGGATCGACGGTGAGCATCAGGGTGCCGTCCGGCATCAGCTGGTTCAGGCCGTCTCCGGGCTGTACCTGCTCGGCGTCATAACGGGCAATCGCGCGCACTTCACGCTCGCTGGAGCACTCGACCATCAGCAGCGGCACCGGCCCCTCACTACGCGCCTGCAGCACCAGCAGGCCGTCGAACTTCAGGGTGCCAACCAGCAGGGCCGCCGCCGCCAGCATCTCGCCCAGCAGCTCGGCAACCGGCGCCGGGTAGCTGTGCTTGGCCAGTACGTGCAGGTAGCTGTCACGCAGGGCAACCAACTCACCGCGCACGTCGGTATCGTCGAACAGGAAACGCTGGGAAAAATCGGACATGGCGAACAGGACTGCAGTCATTCTGGGCTGGCGATTTTAGGGGCAAAGCCCGGTGCGACCAAGCGCCAGTTGTCTATCGCCGGCGCGGGCAAAATCTATCGGTCAGTGATCGCCATGAAAGGCACTGAGCTGGCGGCGCTGCTTCTTGCTCGGCCGGCCATCGGTCTGCACGCCCAGCGCACCGGCCTTGCGCAGCGCGGCGGCCTGCTCGCGGCGTTGCAGGCTCTCGGCGGTTTCCTCATACAGCAGCTGTGCCTCGGGCGCGCCACGGCGCACCACCGACAGCGCGCGGACAATCACCGTGCGCTCATCGAACCCCGTGCGAATCACATATTCGTCGCCGACTTTAGGCTCCTTGCCGGGTTTGCAGCGCTCGCCCCGGTGATGCACCTTGCCGCCCTCGATGGCCTCCTTGGCCAGCGCCCGGGTCTTGTAGAAGCGCGCCGCCCACAGCCACTTGTCCAGGCGGACCTTGTCGTCTTTGTCGCTCATGCCGTGCTCGTCAATCCGGGGGAAACAGGCGGCATTTTGCCTGATACAGTTGTCACATTGGTTATCCAGAATCCTGCGACCTGTTGCGGAATGCCTGCCGTGAAGACTTTCGACCAACTGGCCGTGATTGGCCTGCGCGAATGGATCAACCTGCCCGAGCTGGGCATGGTCGGCCTGCGCGCCAAGATCGATACCGGCGCCAGCACCTCGACCCTGCACGCCAGCGATATCCAGCCCTTCGAGCGCGACGGCGCCGAGTGGGTACGCTTTACCGCCCATCTCGGCACCTTGGTGCAGCGCCCGCACCGCTGCGAAGCGCCGGTTGTGACGGTCAAGACCATCAAGAGCTCTAATGGCCAGGCGCAGAGCCGCTATGTGATCCGCAGCCTGCTCGCCCTGGGCGACCGCAGCTGGCCGGTGGAGTTCACCCTGGCCTGCCGCAAGCACATGCGCTATCGCGTGCTGCTCGGCTCCAAGGCGCTGGTGGAGGGCCAACTGGTGGTCAACCCGGCGCTGACCTACGTACAAGACAAACCCCTGTTGCGCAAACCTTCCGGTGCCCCATGAAGATCGCCATCCTGTCGCGCAACCCGCGCCTGTATTCAACCCGTCGTCTGGTGGAAGCCGGCACCCAGCGCGGCCATGAAGTGCAGGTGATCGACACCCTGCGCGCCTACATGAACATCGCCAGCCACAAGCCGCAGATCCATTATCGCGGCCGCCCGCTGGAAGGCTTCGACGCGGTAATCCCGCGCATTGGCGCATCAGTCACCTTCTACGGCTGCGCCGTGCTGCGCCAGTTCGAGATGATGGGCGTGTTCCCGCTCAACGAGTCGGTGGCCATCAGCCGCTCGCGCGACAAGCTGCGCTCGCTGCAACTGCTCTCGCGCAAGGGCATCGGCCTGCCGGTGACCGGCTTTGCCCACTCGCCGGACGATATTCCCGACCTGATCCAGATGGTCAATGGCGCCCCACTGGTGATCAAGGTGCTGGAAGGCACCCAGGGCATCGGCGTGGTGCTGTGCGAAACGGAGAAGGCGGCGGAATCGGTGATCGAGGCCTTCATGGGCCTCAAGCAGAACATCATGGTGCAGGAATACATCAAGGAGGCCGGCGGCGCCGACATCCGCTGCTTCGTGGTCGGCGACAAGGTCATCGCCTCGATGAAGCGTCAGGCCAAGCCCGGCGAATTCCGCTCCAACCTGCACCGTGGCGGTTCAGCCAGCCTGATCAAGATCACCCCGGAAGAACGCATGACCGCCATCCGCGCCGCCAAGGTCATGGGCCTGTCGGTAGCCGGGGTGGACATTCTGCGCTCCAACCACGGCCCACTGGTGATGGAGGTGAATTCCTCGCCTGGCCTGGAGGGCATCGAGACCACGACCGGCAAGGATGTCGCCAGCATCATCATCGAATATCTGGAAAAGAACGCCGAGCCCGGCCAGACCCGCACCAA
>CALMID010000009.1 GCA_937863915.1 uncultured Pseudomonas sp. | reverse complement strand
GCAGCGCCTGGACGGCCCGGTGCGCGGCAACGGCAAGATCATCCAGGAACTCGAAGGCGTGTTCCGCGGCGCCGAATGGAACGTCAACAAGGTCATCTGGGGCCGCTTCTGGGACCCGCTGCTGGCCAAGGACAAGGACGGCATCCTGCAACGCCGGATGGACGAGGTGGTCGACGGCGACTACCAGAACTACAAGGCCAAAGACGGCGCCTTCGTGCGCGAGCACTTCTTCAACAGCCCCGAGCTGAAGGAGATGGTCAAGGACCTCTCCGACCAGGAAATCTGGAACCTCAACCGCGGCGGCCACGACCCGTACAAGATGTACGCGGCCTATCACCAGGCGGTGAACCACAAGGGCCAGCCGACCGTGGTGCTGGCCAAGACCATCAAGGGCTACGGCACCGGCGCCGGCGAGGCGAAGAACACCGCGCACAACACCAAGAAGGTGGACGTCGACAGCCTGAGGAAATTCCGCGACCGCTTTGACATCCCGGTACGCGATGAAGACCTGGAGAACCTGCCCTTCGTCAGACCCGAGGAAGGCAGTGCCGAAGCCCGCTACCTGCAGGAACGCCGCGACAAGCTCGGCGGCTATGTGCCGCAGCGTCGCGCGCAGAGCTTCAGCATTCCCACGCCACCGCTGGAAACCCTCAAGTCCATCCTCGACGGCAGCGGCGACCGTGACATTTCCACCACCATGGCCTTCGTGCGCATCCTCGCCCAACTGGTCAAGGACAAGGACCTGGGCTCGCGCATCGTGCCCATCGTGCCGGACGAGGCGCGCACCTTCGGCATGGAAGGCATGTTCCGCCAGCTCGGCATCTACTCGTCCGTCGGCCAGCTGTATGAGCCGGTGGATAAAGATCAGGTCATGTTCTACCGCGAGGACAAGAAGGGCCAGATCCTCGAGGAAGGCATCAACGAGGCCGGCGCCATGTCCAGCTGGATCGCCGCCGGCACCTCGTACTCCACCCACAACCAGCCGATGCTGCCGTTCTACATCTTCTATTCGATGTTCGGCTTCCAGCGCATCGGCGACCTGGCCTGGGCGGCCGGCGACAGCCGTGCCCGTGGTTTCCTGATCGGCGGCACCGCCGGGCGCACCACGCTCAACGGCGAAGGCCTGCAACACGAGGACGGCCACAGCCACATCCTCGCCAGCACCATCCCCAACTGCCGCACCTACGACCCGAGCTATGCCTACGAGCTGGCGGTGATCATCCGCCACGGCATCAAGACGATGATCGAGGAGCAGCAGAACGTCTTCTACTACATCACCGTGATGAACGAGGCCTACGTCCAGCCGGCCATGCCGGAAGGCGTCGAGGACGGCATCATCCGTGGCATGTACCTGCTGGAAGAGGACAAGCGCGACGCGGCCCATCACGTGCAACTGCTGGGCTGCGGCACCATCCTGCGCGAAGTGCGCGAGGCGGCGAAGATCCTGCGTGACGAATTCGGCATCGGTGCCGACGTGTGGAGCGTGCCGAGCTTCAACGAACTGCGCCGCGACGGCCTGGCCGTGGAGCGCTGGAACCGCCTGCACCCGGGGCAGAAGCCGCAGCAGAGCTATGTCGAGCAGTGCCTGTCGGGTCGCAAGGGCCCGGTGGTGGCCAGCACCGACTACATGAAGCTGTTTGCCGAGCAGATCCGTCAGTGGGTGCCGGTCAAGGAATACAAGGTGCTCGGCACCGACGGCTTCGGCCGCAGCGACTCGCGGCAGAAGCTGCGCCACTTCTTCGAGGTGGACCGCTACTGGGTCGCCCTGACTGCCCTGGAGGCACTGGCCGACCGCGGCGACATCGACGCCAAGGTGGTGGCCGAGGCCATCGTCAAATTCGGCCTTGATGCCAACAAAACCAACCCGCTGGATTGCTGAGGAGACAGGCGATGAGTGAATTGATTCGCGTGCCCGACATCGGCAGTGGTGCGGGTGAAGTGATCGAACTGCTGGTCAAGGTCGGCGACCGCATCGAAGCCGACCAGAGCCTGCTGACGCTGGAGTCGGACAAGGCCAGCATGGAAATCCCCGCGCCCAAGGCCGGGGTGATCAAGAGCCTGAAGGTCAAGCTGGGCGACACCCTGAAGACCGGCGACGAGCTGCTGGAACTGGAGAGCGAAGGCGCGACCACCGCCGCACCTGCGCCGGTTGCGGCCACGCCGCCGGCAGCGGCCGCCGAGCCCGCTCCAACGGCTGTCGCACCGGAGCCCGCTGCGGCCAGCAGCGCCGAAAGCGTGCAGGACATTCAGGTGCCGGACATCGGCACGACCGGCAAGGTCAAGGTCATCGAAGTGCTGGTCAAGCCGGGCGACGTGATCGCCGTCGACCAGTCGCTGATCACCCTGGAGTCGGACAAGGCCAGCATGGAAATCCCCGCGCCGGTCGCCGGCACCGTGGAAGCCGTGCTGGTGCAGCTGGATGCCGAGGTCGGTACCGGCGATGTGATTCTCCGCCTGCGGGTGGCCGGCAGCGCGCCGGTCCCGCTGATCCACACCACACCCGCCAATGCCGCGCCGGCCGTGGCGGCCGAAGTTGGCGCCATCGCCGCGCTGTCCGCTGCCGCCGCCAGTTCGCCGGCTACTCCGCCGCCCTCGCCGGGCGCCAAGGTGCATGCCGGTCCTGCGGTACGCCTGCTGGCCCGCGAGTTCGGCGTCGACCTCAGCCAGGTCACTGGCACCGTCCCGAAAGGCCGAGCGCTCAAGGAAGACGTGCAGCAGTTTGTGAAGCAGCAGCTGCTCAAGGCCAAGGAGGCACCGGCGACGGCCACCGGCGGTGCCGGCATCCCGCCGATTCCGGAAGTGGACTTCAGCAAGTTCGGCCCGGTCGAAGAAGTGGCGATGACTCGCCTGATGCAGGTCGGCGCCGCCAATCTGCACCGCAGCTGGCTCAACGTGCCGCACGTGACCCAGTTCGACAACGCCGACATCAGCGAGGTCGAGGCCTTCCGCGTGGCACAGAAGGCAGCCGCCGAGAAGGCCGGGGTCAAGCTGACCATCCTGCCGATCCTGCTCAAGGCCTGCGCCCACCTGCTGCGTGAACTGCCGGACTTCAACAGCTCGCTCGCCCCCTCGGGCAAGGCGCTGATCCGCAAGGGCTACGTGCACATCGGCTTTGCCGTGGACACCCCGGACGGCCTGCTGGTGCCGGTGATCCGCGACGTCGACCGCAAGAGCCTGCTGCAACTGGCGGCCGAAGCGGCTGATCTGGCCGAGAAGGCGCGCACCAAGAAGCTCTCGGCCGACGCCATGCAGGGCGCCTGCTTCACCATCTCCAGCCTCGGCCATATCGGCGGCACCGGCTTCACGCCGATCGTCAATGCGCCGGAAGTGGCGATCCTCGGTGTGAGCAAGGCGAGCATGCAGCCGGTGTGGGACGGCCAGGCCTTCCAGCCGCGCCTGCTGCTGCCGCTGTCGCTGTCCTACGACCACCGGGTGATCAACGGTGCCGCGGCGGCGCGCTTCACCAAGCGCCTCGGCGAGGTACTGGCCGATATCCGCACGCTGTTGCTGTAACGGTCGCGCTGTAAGCACAAAACCCCGCCTAGGCGGGGTTTTGTTTGGTTATTCAGGCCACGACAAGGCATCGGGCGTTTTCAAATAAAGAGCGCGAGCCGATCAGCCCTTCTGAATATTGCGGATCAGAAAGGTCAGCCCCTTGGCCAACTCAGCCGCCCCATCCAGATCCCGCACGATGGTCAGCAGCGGCTGTCGAGTGACCGGATTGAACAGCACGCAGCGGATGCCACCGGCCGGGCACTCGTAGCGCACGAAAGGATCAACCCCAAAGACATCGACCTGCTGGTTGCGCACCGAGCGCTCCACGCTATCGGGCACGCGACTTTCCTCGCGCACCAGCAAGGCACCGGCCTTGTCGACCTGCAGGCTGTAGAGCAGGTCGCGGCGCTCGCTCTGCCCCACCTGATAACCCGCACGCAGGGCGTAGCTGGCCAGCAGCGAGTTGCAATGCTTGAGCAGCGCCTGACGCTCGCTACCGGTCAGGTAGAGCTTCTTCAGCCCCGCCAGATAGGCCGCCTGCTCGCCGCCATCCGAGACGCTGGCAGGCTCACTGGCCCAGGCCGGAAGGAGCGCGGACAACGTTGTCAGAAGAACAGCGCCAATTGCTTGTCTTGCCAGTCGTAATTGCATCGTGCACCCTTGGCTCATGCCAGACCAACGTAGTAGGCCGAATCCAAGGAGCATAATGGATACGGCCAGCCAAGTGAAAAGCCCCGCAGAGCGTCCACTACTCGCAGGCCGCGAGGATGTGACGCAGTTAGCCTCACCGGAACACCTGGGCCTGCTCGCGTTCGAGCGCCTCAATGCCCCCGGCTGGCATCTGCTCTATCTGGACCCCAGCTGCCATGCTCGCTGGGGCGTCGCCGCACGCGACCTCTGCGGCCTGATCGGCACCCCCTACGCCAGCCTGATGGATGCCGCACAGCGCCTGCAGCTGCACCGGGATATCCAGCAGCAGCTCGCCACCCAGGGGCGCTATCAGGTCCGCTACTGGCTGCATACGCCCAGCGGCAGTCGCCAGTTGCTCGAACTGGGAGAGCGCCGCCAGCAGGGCCAGCAGGAATTGCTGCGCGGTTACCTGCTGGAACAGCCGACTACCCAGGAGCCGGCCCCTGCCCTGCAACAGCTGCAGGCGCAGAACCAGCGACTGCGCAGCGCCCTGGAAGCCTACCAGCGCACTCAGGACGACCACCTGCAGCACCTGATCCGCTCCCGCGCCCAGCAGAACCTGATCGTGCGCCTGGCCCAGCACCGCTACGCCAGCGAAGACCCGCTGCGCGAGGCCGCCGAGCTGATCACCCGCAGCGCCTGTGATCTGTATGGCGTCAGCCGGGCCAGCCTGTGGCGCCTGCAGGGCGAGCGACTGGTCGCGGTCAGCCTGTTCAACTGCGCCAGCAATCGCCACGAGCAGCCGCCGGCCCTGAATGCGGACGCCTTCCCGGCCTATTTCGCCGCTCTGCACAGCGGCCGCGCCATCGACGCGCAGAATGCCTGGGAAGACCCGCGCACCCGCGAACTGGCGGACAGCTACCTCAGGCCGCAGGGTATTCAGGCCATTCTCGATGCCGGCGTGCGCATCGACGGCGAACTGGTCGGCGTACTGTGCCTGGAACACAGCAACGGCACCCGCCACTGGCAGAGTGACGAGATCGGTTTTGCCGGCGAGCTGGCCGATCTCTATGCCCAGATCATCATCAGCCAGCAGCACCGTCAGGCCAGCCAGGCCCTGCACCTGTTCAAGCGTGCCGTGGAGCAGAGCGCCAGCGCCTTCCTGCTGATCGACCGCGACGGCCGGGTGACCTACGCCAACCCCAGCTTCACCGCCATCACCCAGTACAGTGAGGCGGAAGTGCAAGGCCAGTTGATTGGCGAACTGCCGGCCCTGGAAAACCTCGCCGAACTGCTGTTCAACAGCAGCAACAGCCTGGGCCAACACAACCGCTGGCACGGCGAGTTCCGCTGCCGGCGCAAGAATCTCGAGCCGTACTGGGCACGCCTGTCGCTGTCCAAGGTGCTCGACAGTCAGGGCCAGCTGACCCACTACATCGGCATCTACGAAGACATCACCGAAAGCCGCCAGGCCCTGCAGCGCATCGAGAAGCTGGCCTTCAGCGACAGCCTGACCGGCATGGGCAACCGCCCCTACTTCATCCGTCATCTGGAGCAGCACTTCCGCGAGCATGGCGACCGTCCGCTGAGCCTGCTGCTGGTGGATATCGACAACTTCAAGCGGATCAACGACAGCCTCGGCCACCCCACCGGCGACAAGCTGCTGGTCAGCCTGGCCAAGCGCCTGCGCAACACCCTCGGCCCGGCACATCTGCTGGCCCGTCTGGCCAGCAACGAATTCGCCGTGGTGCTCGACGGCGCCGACCTGGCCAGCGGGCAGCAGATTGCCGCCAGCCTGCTCAACACCCTGGAAAAGCCGCTGTTCGTCGACAACCACCTGATCAACGTCAGCGGCTCGCTCGGCCTGGCCTGCGCGCCCCTGCACAGCAACGACCCGCAAAGCCTGATCAAACAGGCGGGCCTGGCCCTGCACAAGGCCAAGGCCAACGGCAAGCACCAGCTCCAGGTCTTCAACGAACAGCTGACCGCCGAAGCCAGCAACAAGCTGTTCCTCGAGAGCAACCTGCGCCGCGCCCTCGCCCAGGGCGAACTGCAGGTGTTCTACCAGCCCAAGCTGTGCCTGAAGAGCGGCCGCCTGCTCGGCCTGGAAGCCCTGCTGCGCTGGCAGCATCCGCAGAAGGGCATGATCCGCCCCGACCAGTTCATCCAGATCGCCGAAGAAACCGGCCTGATCATCCCGATTGGCAAATGGGTGGTACGCCAGGCCTGCCAGATGAGCCGCCAGCTGGAACTCTGGGGCATGCCCGACGTGCAGGTTGCCATCAACCTGTCGCCGCGCCAGTTCAGCGACCCGGAGCTGGTCGAATCGATCCGCCAGATTCTTCTGGAGGAACGCCTGGGCGGCGAACGCATCGAGCTGGAGCTGACCGAATCGCTGCTGCTGGATGCCACCGATGCCACCCGCCTGCAGCTGGAGGCGTTGAAAGGTCTGGGCCTGACCCTGGCCATGGACGACTTCGGCACCGGCTACTCGTCGCTCAGCTACCTGAAGAAGTTCCCCATCGACGTGATCAAGATCGATCGCAGCTTCATCCGCGACATCCCGGCCAACCAGGACGACATGCAGATCACCGCCGCCGTGGTGGCCATGGCCCACAGCCTGCGCCTGAAGGTCGTAGCCGAAGGCATCGAGAATGCCGAGCAGCTGACCTTCCTGCGCCGCCAGCACTGCGATATCGGCCAGGGCTACCTGTTCGACCAGCCGATCGACGGCCGTCACCTGCTCGCCCGCCTGCAGCAATACACCGGCACACTCGGCAACGATTGAGCAGTAGCCGTTTCAGCGCCGCACAGCGACACTCAAGGTTCAGTCCAAGGAGTCCCAGCATGGTCCTGCGCTCACGCATTCTCACCGAGAAACTTGCCCTGCCCACCGCCGAACAGGCTCTGCCCGGACGCAATACGCCCCTGCCGGTGCCGGCGCAGCACTACGTGAATGGCAACGCCCTGCAGGGCCCGTTTCCCGCGGGCCTGCAACAAGCCATCTTCGCCCTCGGTTGCTTCTGGGGCGCCGAACGGCGCTTCTGGCAGCAACCCGGCGTATGGAGCACGGCGGTCGGCTATGCCGGCGGCCTGACGCCGAACCCGACCTACGAGGAAGTCTGCTCCGGGCTGACCGGCCACACCGAAGTGGTGCTGGTGGTGTTCGACCCGCAACAGACCAGCTACCAGGCCCTGCTCAAGGTGTTCTGGGAGGCGCACAACCCGACCCAGGGCATGCGCCAGGGCAACGATATCGGCACCCAGTACCGCTCGGCCATCTACACCCTCGATGCCGCCCAGCAAGCCGCCGCCGAGGCCAGCCGGGAAGCCTTCCAGCAAGCCCTGGATCAGGCCGGTCTGGGCCCGATCACCAGCGAGATCGCCCCCGCCGGCCCCTTCTATTACGCCGAGGCCTATCACCAGCAGTACCTGGCCAAGAATCCCGGCGGTTACTGCGGTCTGGGCGGCACCGGCGTATGCCTGCCCGGCTGAGACGTTCGCTGCAAAGTCGGCCTGCCAGGACTAGACTGAACACATTAAGCCGGGCAATGCCCGGCACTGTGCTGGCTATGGGGAAGGCATGTCTGCAGACGCGCTGTACGTCACACCCGATCAACTCTGTGTAGGCCTCTACATCCACCTCGACCGCGGCTGGATGGAGCACTCCTTCACCTTCAGCAGCTTCAAGATCAAGGACGAAGCCCAGTTGCTCGCCGTCCGTGCGCTCGGCCTGCCACGCCTGCGCTATGACCCCAAACGCAGCGACGTCAAACCCCTGCCACTGCCTGCCACGCCGCCCCCGGCAGCGCCCACCCCGCCGCAGCCCAGTGCCGAGGAGATGGCCGCGCTGCAGGCCAAGCAGGCCCGCATCGAACAGCTGCGAGCCCTGCGCAAGCAACTGGCGGAGGTGGACAAGCAGTTCCAGCAGGCCAGCCAGACCGTCAAGAACATCAACCGCAACATCCGCAGCCAGCCGCGCGAAACCCTGCGCCAGGCCGAAGAACTGGTCGATCAGATGGTCACCGCCATGTTGGGCGAAAACACCGTGCTGATGCATGCACTGAACGGCAAGGCCGGCGAAGACGCCTACTTCCACTCGCTGAACGTCACCGTGCTGTCGATCATGCTGGCGCGCATCCTCCAGTTCAGCCGCGAAGACACCCTGCAGCTGGGCATCGGCGCGCTGTTTCACGATATCGGCAAGCTCGATATCCCGTCGAAGATCCTGCTCAAGACGGAGCCGCTGACCAAACCGGAACAAAGCCTGCTGCAACTGCACTGCGCCTACGGCGTCAAGCTGAGCAAGCCGATGGAGCTGGCCGACGCGGCTCAGCGGGTGATTCTCGAACACCATGAGTTCTGCGACGGCACAGGCTACCCGAGCGGCCTCAAGGGCCCGCAGATCAGCCCCCTGACCCGCGTGGTGTGCATCGCCAACCAGTACGACAACCTGTGCAACCCGAGCAACCTGGCCGAGGCACTGACCCCGCACGAAGCGCTGTCGCGCATGTTCGCCCAGCAGCGCACGCGCTTCGACGAGGTGGCGCTGAAGGCCTTTATCCGCTGCCTCGGCGTCTACCCGCCAGGCTGCATCGTGCAGCTGTCCAACGAGATGATCGGCCTGGTGCTGGCGGTCAACCCGAACAAGCCGCTGCGCCCCACCGTGATCGTGCACGACCCCGAGGTGCCCAAGGAGGAAGCCATCATCCTCGACCTCGAACAGGACCTGGAGCTGAACATCAGCAAGAGCCTGCGCCCCGGCCAGCTGCCTCGGGAAATCTACAACTACCTGAGCCCGCGCCAGCACGTGACCTACTACTTCGACCCGCAGCAGGGCAGCACGTCCTAGATGAGCAGCCCCAGCCCCGCCGCGATCGCCCAGGCGATCCTCGCCCACTACGAACAGGCCATGCTGGTGGTCGACCCGGCCACGCTGTGCGTGGTCGAGGCCAATCCGCCGGCCTGCCAGGCCCTGGGCTACAGCCGCGAGACGCTGCTGCAGCTGCCGATCACCGAGATCGAGTCGTCGATTCAGGACCTGTTCTTCTGGGACGAAGTGCGCGACGGCCAGATCAGCGACCTGACCGCCGTCGAAGGCGAATACCGGCGCCAGGACGGCTCGCTGTTCAGCGTGGAAAAAAGCCTGCGGCAGATGGCCGTGGGCGAGCACACCCTGCTGCTGCTGAGCTTCCGCGATGCCGCGCCGCAAAAGGCGGTGAACGAGGCGCTGGAACACTCCACCTCGCTGCTGGCCGCCACCCTCGAAGCCACCGCCGAGGGCATCCTGGTCACCCGCCTGGACGGCGGCATCAGCAACATGAACCGGCACTTCGCGCGCATGTGGCAGATTCCCGAGACGCTGCTGGTGGCGGGTGTCGATGCCGCGATCCTGACCTTCCTCGACAGCCAGTTGGAGCCCGGTCTGCAGGCCGTGGTCGAGCTGACCCAGCATGCCAGCGACGACCCCAGCCAGTTTGTCACCCTGCCCCTGCTGGACGGTCGCTACTTCGAGCGCCACCGCATTCCGCTGTACATCAATCGCCAGCTGCAGGGCCAGGTCTTCAGCTTCCGCGACGTGACCCAGCGCATCCGCAAGGAAGTCGAGCTGGAGCAGGCGATCCAGGCTGCCGAGGCCGCCAACCGGGCCAAGAGTGCCTTCCTCGCGGTGATGAGCCATGAGATCCGCACGCCGATGAACGGCATTCTCGGCATGCTCGACCTGACCCTGGACACCTCGCTGAACAGCGAACAGCAGCGTTACCTGGAGATGGCCAAGCTCTCGGCCGATGCGCTGCTGAACATCATCAACGACATCCTCGACTTCTCGAAGATCGAGGCCGGGAAACTGGAACTCGCGACCGAACCCTTCGACATCGCCACCACCTGCTGGGAAGCCCTGCAGCTGCTGGCCGTGCGCGCCGAGGAAAAGGGCCTGGAGCTGATCCTCGACATCGCCCCGGACGTGCCGGCGCGCCTGCTCGGCGACAGCGGCCGGCTACGGCAGATCGTGATCAACTTGGTCGGCAATGCCATCAAGTTCACCGAGCGTGGCAGCGTACGCCTCTGCCTCGATCTACAGGCCGACGGCAGCCTGCACGGCCGGGTGATCGACACCGGCATCGGCATTGCCGCCGAGGCCCAGGCCAGCATCTTCGAGGCCTTCAGCCAGGCCGACAGCTCCATCTCGCGCAAGTTCGGCGGCACCGGCCTGGGCCTGTCCATCGTCGGCCGCCTGGTGCAGCTGATGCACGGCCGCCTGTGGCTGGAAAGCCAGCTGGGCCAGGGTTCGACCTTTCACTTCAGCCTGCAGCTGCCGGCCCTGGCCGACGCCCCCACCCAGCCGCGCCCCAGCGATGAGCAGCTGCGGGCGCTACAGGGGTTGCCGGTACTGGTGGTAGAGAGTCAGGCCGAGCTGCGCCAGCTGCTCTGTGCCTGCCTGCAGGACTGGCAGCTGCAGCCGGTCGCTGCCGCCGATCTGGTGGAAGCCATGACCCTGCTGGCCGAGCGCCCCACGCTCAAACTGGCGCTGATCGACGGCCGCCTGCAGGATGGCGACGGTTTTCTTCTGGCCGAGGAGGTGCAGCGCAACCTGGGGCTGGCACCGCTGATGCTGCTCAATTCCACCCAGCTCGGCGCGGGCACTCAGCGCTGCGCCGAGCTGGGCCTTAGCCACCTGAGCAAACCGCTGGCCAAGCCCGAACTGCTCGACGCCCTGCTACGCCAGCTCGGCCTAGTCAGCGGCGAGCGCCCAGCCCGCGCGGCCGCCAGCAGCACCGTGCAGCTGCCACCCCAGGACATCCTGCTGGTGGAAGACAACGAGATCAACGCCATGCTGGCGTGCAAGCTGCTGGAGCGTCACCAGCACCGCGTACTGGTGGCGCACAACGGCATCGAGGCACTGGGCATGATCGACATGTGCCGCTTCGACCTGGTGTTCATGGACATGTACATGCCGGAAATGGGCGGCCTGGAAGCCACCCAGCGGATTCGCAAGCGCGAGGCCGGCAGCGCGCGGCACTTGCCAATCATCGCCATGACCGCCAATGCCATGGACAGCGACCGCGACGCCTGCCTGGCCGCCGGCATGGATGCCTTCATCAGCAAGCCGATCAACCGTGAGCAGCTGTACCGGGTAATGGCCGAAGTCCTGCAGGGCCGGGACAGCCACTACAGCGCCAGCCTCGGTCATCAGGCAGTCGCGCTGGACGGTTTCGACTACGCCAAGGCGCTGAATGAGGCAGATGAATTCGTGCTGCAGGTCATCGGCCAGGGCTTTCACGACGACCTGCAGGCGGGCTACCTGGACAAGATGCAGCAGGCGCTCAGCAGCGGCGATCTGGACAGCCTGCGGATGACCGCACACTCGCTGAAATCATTGCTTGGCAGCTTCGGCCTTAGCCCGGCGCAAGCCCTCAGCGGGCAGATCGAGGAACTCTGCCGGCAGCAGCGTCTGGACGAAACCGGGCCGCTGCTCGCCCAGCTGCAGGCCGAAACCGGACTCTTCCAGCCCCTGCTGCGCGAGCGCCTGAGCAGACTCTGAGATCAGGCTGGCTTTTTCTCTTCGATGACCCAGTCCAGCTGCCAGCTGCCCTGGCTCTGCGCCAGTTGCGTGGCCAGCCACGGCAACCATTCGAGCAGCTCGGCCTCCAGGCCCCACGGCGGGTTGGCGATGGCCAGACCGGAACCATTGAGCCCCAGCGGGTTGTCCACCGGGTGCACGTAGAGTTCGGCACGCAGCAGCTTGGGCGCATTGCTCGCCGCCAGCAGCTGATAGAAGCGCTTGAGCTGGCGCTGATCCTTGATCGGATACCAGATCACCACGATGGCCTGGCGCATGCGGCCGATGGCTTCGTTGAGCGATTGCACGCAGCGCTCCAGATCGTCGGCCTGCTCGAACGGCGGGTCGATCAGCATCAGCACGCGCTTCTCGGCGGTGGGCAGCAGCGCCCGCGCCAGGTGCCAGCCTTCGCCCAGGTGCACGGCCACGCGGCGGTCGAGGGCCATGTTGTCCTTGAGCAGACGACCATCCTCGGGGTGCTTCTCGTTGACGTGCAGACGGTCCTGCGGACGGCTCAGGCAGCGCGCCAGCTCCGGCGAGCCGGGGTAGTAACGCAGCTCGCCCTCGGGGTTGAGCTCATCGACCACCCGCAGGTAATCGGCCAGCGCCGGCGGCAGGTCATCACGATGCCAGAGGCGCGCGATGCCCTCCAGGTATTCGCCGGTACGGCTGGCCTGGTCGCCCTGCAAGTCGTACAGACCAACCCCGGCGTGGCTGTCGAGGTAGGCAAAAGGCGCCTCCTTCTTGCCCAGCAGGGCGAGAATGCGCGACAGGGTCAGGTGCTTGAACACATCGGCGTGATTGCCGGCATGGAAGGCGTGGCGGTAGTTCATGGTGGCGGTACTCCTCGAAGCCGGCAGTTTAACCGCCCGCCCCAGGACCGGCGACCACCGCTGTCTGCTAGATTGGCGCCCTGTGCCGACTGGAGAGCCGCGATGACACTGCAAGACCTGCTGGGGATCGAACTGCCCATCATCCAGGCGCCGATGGCCGGCGTGCAGGGCAGCGCCCTGGCCGTCGCCGTCAGCAACGCCGGAGGACTCGGCTCGCTGCCCTGCGCCATGCTCGACGCCGCGGCGCTGCAACGCGAGCTGGCGGTTCTTGCCGCGCATCAGCCACGACCGTTCAACCTGAACTTCTTCTGCCACAGCCAACCGCCGGCGGATGCGCAGCGTGAACAGCAGTGGCGCGAGCTGCTGGCGCCCTACTACCGCGAACTGGGCCTGGACCCGGCCGCGGTCAGCCCAGCACCGGCGCGCCAGCCCTTCAGCCACGCCATGGCCGACCTGCTGGAAGATCAGCCACCGGCGGTCATCAGCTTCCACTTCGGCCTGCCCGAGCCGGACCTGCTGCAGCGGGTCAAGGGCTGGGGCAGCACGGTGCTGTCCAGCGCCACCACCGTGGCCGAGGCCCGCTGGCTCGAAGCCCATGGCGCCGACGCCATCATTGCCCAGGGCCTGGAGGCCGGCGGTCATCGGGGAATGTTTCTCGACCATGACCTGAACGGCCAGCTCGGCACCTTCGCCCTGCTGCCGCAGGTGGTGCAGGCGGTCGACCTGCCCGTGATCGCCGCCGGCGGCATTGCCGATGCGCGGGGCGTGGCCGCCGCCCTGGCGCTCGGCGCCGCCGGGGTGCAGGTCGGCACGGCCTACCTGCTGTGCCCGGAGTGCAGCACCAGCGCCGTGCACCGCGCCGCGCTGCAGAGCGAGGCGGCCGCCACCACGGCATTGACCACCCTGTACAGCGGCCGCCCGGCACGCGGCATCGTCAACCGCCTGATGCGCGAGCTGGGCCCGCTGCACCCGCTGGCACCGGCCTTTCCACTGGCCACTGCCGGGGTCGCGCCGCTGCGGGCCGCCGCCGAAGCCCGTGGCAGCGGCGACTTCTCGCCACTCTGGGCCGGACAGAATGTCAGCGGCTGCCAGGCCATCCCGGCCGCCGAGCTGACCCGCGCCCTGATGGTCAATCTCTGAGCCTCAATCAACCAGCTGAATAGTGCTAGGCGACCATGATTGACCTGCCTAGACTGCCGCGACAACCTGGAGGCCCGATCATGTCCGAGACCCTGCTCAGCTCCCGCAACCTCGCCTTCGAACTCTACGAAGTGCTGGATGCCCAAGCCCTGACCCAGCGCGAACGTTTCGCCGAGCACAACCGCGAAACCTTCGACGCCGCCATCGCCACCGCCCGCGGCATTGCCGAGGAGCTGTTCGCCCCGCACAACCGCAAGAACGACGAGCACGAACCACAATACGTGGACGGCGCGGCGGTGCTGATCCCGGAAGTCGAGCCGGCCCTGCGTGCCTTCCACGAGGCGGGCTTCCTCAACGCCACCCGCGACTTCGAACACGGCGGCATGCAGCTGCCCAACCTGCTGTCGCAGGCCTGCTTCGCCCACTTCCAGTCGGCCAACATCGCCACCAGCTCCTACTCGATGCTGACCATGGGCGTGGCCAACCTGATCGAAGCCTTCGGCAATGACGAGCAGAAGCGCAAGTACCTGCAGCCGATCATCGACGGCCGCTTCTTCGGCACCATGGCCCTGACCGAGCCGCACGCCGGCTCCTCCCTGTCGGACATCCGCACCAAGGCCGAGCCGCACGCCGACGGCAGCTACCGGATCAAGGGCAACAAGATCTTCATCTCCGGCGGCGACCAGCCGATTTCGGAGAACATCGTGCACATGGTGCTGGCCAAGCTGCCGGACGCACCGCCCGGGGTGAAGGGCATCAGCCTGTTTATCGTGCCGAAGTTCCTGGTGAATGAAGATGGCTCACTGGGCAAGCGCAACGACGCCCTGCTGGCCGGCCTGTTCCACAAGATGGGCTGGCGCGGCACCACGTCCACCGCGCTGAACTTTGGCGATAACGACGATTGCGTCGGCTATCTGGTGGGCAAGCCGCACCACGGCCTGTCCTACATGTTCCAGATGATGAACGAGGCGCGCATCGGCGTCGGCATGGGCGCCACCATGCTCGGCTACGCCGGCTACCTGTACTCGCTGGACTATGCGCGCAACCGCCCGCAGGGCCGTCATGCCGATGGCAAGGACGCCACCAGCCCGCAGATTTCCATCGTCGAGCACGCCGATGTGCGCCGCATGCTGCTGACCCAGAAAGCCTACGTCGAGGGCGCCTTCGACCTCGGCCTGTACGCCGCGCGCCTGTTCGACGACACCCAGACCCTGGAGACCGAGGAACAGCGCAAGACCGCCCTGGAACTGCTCGATCTGCTCACCCCGATCGTCAAATCCTGGCCGTCGGAGTTCTGCCTCAAGGCCAACGAACTGGCGATCCAGATTCTCGGCGGCCACGGCTACACCCGCGAATACCCGGTGGAGCAGTACTACCGCGACAACCGCCTCAACCCGATCCACGAAGGCACCCACGGCATCCAGTCGCTGGATCTGCTCGGGCGCAAAGTCTCGATGAATGGCGGCGCCGCGCTCAAGCAACTGATGGCGCTGATTCAGGGCACCTGCCAGCGCGCAGAAGCCTTCAGTTCGCTGAACGCCCTGCGCCAGCCGCTGGAGCAGCTGGTCAAGCGCCTGGGGGCCGTGACCCTGGCCCTGCTCGGCGACCTGATGGCCGGCAAGGTCAACCAGGGCCTGGCCAACTCGGCGCTGTACCTCAAGGCCTTCGGCCATGCCGTGATCGGCTGGCGCTGGCTGGAACAGGCCATTCGCGCCGAGGAAGGCCTGGCGCGGATTCATAAGGGCGAGGGCAACGCCGCCGACGCCGACTTCTACCAGGGCAAGCTGCAGGCCGCCCGCTACTTCCTGACCTGGGAAGTGCCGAGCTGCCACCACGAACTGGCGATTCTCGAAGCGCGCGACGACACCTGCCTCGGCATGCAGGACGCCTGGTTCTAAAGACTCTCACCACCCGCCGCGCCCTGGTTCTGGCCGGCGGGCACTTGTGCCCCGCTTTGCGGGGCATTTTTTTACCCGTGATTTGCCAACCACGCCGCCATGGCAACACGTTAGAATCCCGATAAGCGGCAGTCAGCCGTGGCAATCAGTTTCAACCTCGGGGGATAAGCGTGGACGCCAGCAGCATCAACAGCCTGTTTCTGATCGGCGCTGCGCTGGTGGCCATGAGCATTCTGGTCAGCGCCTTCGGCTCGCGCTTCGGTATCCCGATCCTGGTGGTCTTTCTGGCCGTCGGCATGCTTGCCGGCGAAGACGGCCTGGGCGGTATCGTCTTCGACGACTACTCCACCGCCTACCTGGTCGGCAACCTGGCGCTGGCCATCATCCTGCTCGACGGCGGCATGCGTACGCGCGTGTCGAGTTTCCGCGTGGCGCTGTGGCCGTCACTGTCGCTGGCGACAATCGGCGTGCTGGTCACTGCCGGTCTGACCGGCATCGCCGCGGCCTGGCTGTTCAACCTGAGCTGGATGGAAGGCCTGCTGATCGGCGCCATCGTCGGCTCCACCGACGCCGCGGCGGTGTTCTCCCTGCTTGGCGGTCGCGGCCTCAACGAACGGGTCAGCGCGACCCTGGAGATCGAGTCCGGCAGCAACGATCCGATGGCCGTCTTCCTCACCATCACCCTGATCGACATGCTGCTCAAGGGCGAAGCCAGCTTCAGCCTGAACTTTGCCGTGCACCTCGCGCAGCAGTTCGGCATCGGTCTGGCGCTCGGCCTGGGCGGTGGCTGGCTGCTGCTGCTGCTGGTCAACCGCATGAGCCTGGCTGGCGGGCTCTATCCGCTGCTGGTGGTCAGTGGCGGGCTGATGCTGTTCGCCATCACCAATGCCGTCGGCGGTAGCGGCATCCTGGCCATCTACCTGGCCGGCCTGCTGCTGGGCAACCGGCCGATCCGCTCGCGCCACGGCATCCTGCACATGCTCGACGGCCTGACCTGGCTGGCGCAGATCGGCATGTTCCTGGTCCTCGGCCTGCTGGTCACACCCCACGAGCTGCTGCCCATCGCCCTGCCGGCCCTCGGCCTGGCACTGTGGATGATCCTGTTTGCCCGGCCGCTCTCGGTGTTTCTCGGCCTGCTACCGTTCCGCGCCTTCCATGACCGCGAGAAGGCCTTCATCGCCTGGGTCGGCCTGCGCGGTGCGGTGCCGATCATTCTCGCCGTGTTCCCGCTGATGGCCGGCCTGGAACATGCCCAGCTGTTCTTCAATGTCGCCTTCTTCATCGTGCTGGTATCCCTGCTGCTGCAGGGCACCAGCCTGCCGTTGGCGGCCAAATGGCTGCGGGTCACCGTGCCGCCGGACCCGGCACCGTTCTCCCGCGCCGGCCTGGAGGTGCACCCGACCAGCCAGTGGGAGCTGTTCATCTACCGCCTGGGCGCCGAGAAGTGGTGCATCGGCGCGCCGCTGCGCGAGCTGAAGATGCCCGAGGGCACCCGCGTCGCCGCGCTGTTCCGCGGCCGCGAACTGCTGCACCCGTCCGGTAGCACCACCCTGGATGCTGGCGACATTCTCTGCGTGCTCGGCCATGAACACGACCTGCCGGCCCTCGGCAAACTGTTCAGCCAGGCGCCCAAGCGCGGCCAGGACCTGCGCTTCTTCGGTGACTTCATCCTCGAAGGCGAGGCCCGCCTGGCCGATGTGGCGGCGCTCTACGGCCTCAAGCTCGGCGAGGTGGATGGCACGCAGAACCTGGCGCGCTTCATGACCCACGAAATCGGCGGCGCACCGGTGGTCGGCGACCAGGTGGAATGGAATGGCCTGACCTGGACCGTGGCGCAGATCGAGGACCACCGCGTACGCAAGGTCGGCGTGCGCTTTCCGCAAGGCGCCAAGCCGGGGCCGATGCTCGGCTTTTAAACTTTTTCCGCGGCTGCCGGTCAGACTCACGCTGGCCGGCGCGGCCATAGCGGCACTCGCTTACCCGACCTCCACCCTTGAAGGCATTCGCAATTGCCATCACTGATGGAGGCATTCGCGGAAATAATGCCCCGCACGGCACGCATTCTTTTTAAACTCTGCCACTTTAACGGCCATCCGAAGCACATCATGTCTGCATCCCTTCGCCTGCTCGCCACTGCCCTTCTCAGCCTCTGCCTGTGCCTGCCGGCCGCCGCCCAGGAGCCGCCCAGCGCCAGCGAGGTGCAACAACAGCTCGACAGCCTGGCCGACCGCAAGCTCAGCGAGGCGGAACAGAAAGCCACGGGCGAGATTCTGCAGGGCACCCTCAGCCTGCTGGAGAACCGCGACAGCCACCTGAGCCAGTTGGCCAGCCTCAAGCGCAAGCTGGCCGACGCACCGCGTCAGATCAACGCCACCCAGCAGGAGCTGGCACGCCTCAAGGCCAGTGAGCCGGTGGATATCGCCAAGCGCTATGCCAGCCTGCGCGTACCGCAACTGGAGCAGCTGCAGGCCGAACGCACCACCCAGCTCATGCTCTGGCAGAAAGACCTCAGCGAGGCCAGCAGTCTGGCGCTCAACGCCCAGACCCGCCCCGAGCGCGCCCAGGCCAACATCAGCGCGAATCAGCTGCGCACCCAGGAAATCAATACCCAGCTGAAAAACGCCAAGGACAGCATTCCGCCACTCAAGCCCGAAGCCAAACAGAAGCTGTATGCCGAGCTGGCCGCGCTTGATGCGCAAAGCCAGCTGCTGCGCCAGGAGCTGCAAAGCAACAGCCTGCTGCAGGACCTGAGCACCGGCCAGCGCGACCTGCTGACGCTCAAGATCAGCCGCCTGGAGCAGGAAAACCAGGCCCTGCAATCGCTGATCAACGACAAGCGCCGCGCCGAATCGGAAAAGACCGTGGCCGAGCTGGCCAAGGAAAACCAGCAGGCCGGCAGCGATAATCTGCTCAGCCAGCAGAGCGCGGAGAACCTCAAGCTCTCCGACCACCTGCTGCGCACCACCGAACGCCTCAACGAGCTGACCCAGAAGAACCTGCAGACCCGCCAGCAGCTGGACAGCCTGAGCCAGACCGAGCAGGCCCTGGAAGAGCAGATCAACGTGCTGCGCGGCAGCCTGCTGCTGTCGCGCATCCTCTACCAGCAGAAGCAGGCGCTGCCGACCGTCAAGGCCGACGGCAACCTGGCCGATGAAATCGCCGATATCCGCCTGTATCAGTTCGAGCTCAATCAGCGCCGCGACGAACTGAGCAACCCCGAGCAATACCTCGATCAGTTGCTCAGCGGCAGCAGCGAAAACAGCCCGGAAATCCGTGCCTCGCTGGAGGACATGCTCAAGCTGCGTGCCGACCTGTATGAGCGCCTGAGCTACAACCTCAACGCCCTCCTCAACGAATCGATCAACCTGCAGCTCAACCAGAAACAGCTGCAGACCACCAGCCAGAGCCTGCGCACCATCCTCGACGAGCAGATGTTCTGGATTCCCAGCAACCGCCCGCTGGACCTCGCCTGGCTCAAGCAGCTGCCGCAGCGCCTGAGCGAACAGGTCGTCAGCCTGCCCTGGGGCGTCGTCAGCAATGACCTGATCAAGGGCCTGGGCGCCAAGCCCTGGATTTTCTTCCCGGTGCTGCTGGTCATCGCCGTGCTGGTCTGGCGCCGCAACGACCTGAAGCATCGCCTGGAAGCACTGGATCAGGACATTGGCCATTACAAGCGCGACAGCCAGCGCCACACGCCACTGGCCCTGCTGTTCAACCTGCTGCTGGCCCTGCCGGTTTCGCTGTTCCTGCTGCTCGCCGGCTTTGCCCTGCAGCTCGACGGTCAGGGGCAGAACGTCTACCTCGGCCAAGCCCTGGCGGAAATGGCCCTGGCCTGGCTGGTGCTGTACACCAGCTTCCGCATCCTCAAGCCCAATGGCGTGGCCGAGCGCCACTTCCACTGGCCGCAGGACGCCACCAACTTCGTCTACACCCAGATCCGCCGCCTCGGCCTGCTGGTGATTCCGCTGATTGCCGTGGTCACCGTGGCCGAGCACCAGCCCGATAGCCTGGCCAAGGACAGCCTGGGCCTCTGCGTGGTGCTGCTTGGCTACGCCCTGATGAGCATAGTGCTGGCTCACCTGCTGCTCGGTGCACACGCCCGCGAGCACACGTCGCCACTGCGTCTGCTGCTGGGCCTGGCCTTCACCCTGCTGCCGCTGATGCTGATCGTGGCCATCGGCATGGGTTACTACTACACCGCGCTGAAACTCACCGACCGCCTGATCGACACCCTCTACCTGCTGGTGATCTGGATCATGGCCGAGGCCACCTTCGTCCGCGGCCTGTCGGTGGCGGCCCGGCGCCTGGCCTACAACCGGGCCCAGGCCAAGCGCCAGAGTCAACCCAAGGAAGGCGCCGAGGGGGGCGAGGTGGTGGAAACCCCGACCCTGGCCATCGAGCAGATCAACCAGCAATCGCTGCGCCTGATCCGCCTGACCCTGTTCGGCGTGTTTGGCGTGGCCCTGTACTGGGTGTGGGCGGACCTGATCTCGGTGATCACCTACCTCGACCACATCACCCTCTACGAATACAGCAGTGGCACCGGCGATGCCGCCGTGATGGTGCCGCTGAGCCTGGGCGACCTGATCGTCGCGCTGGTCATGGTCGGCCTGACCATCGCCCTGGCCAGCAACCTGCCGGGCCTGCTCGAAGTGCTGGTGCTTTCGCGCCTGTCGCTGGCCCAGGGCAGCGCCTACGCCACCACCACCCTGCTGTCCTACGTCATCTACGGCTTCGGTTTCGTCAGCACCCTGTCGGTACTGGGGGTCAGCTGGGACAAGCTGCAATGGCTGGTTGCCGCCCTGTCGCTGGGTATCGGCTTCGGCATGCAGGAGATCTTCGCCAACTTCGTCTCCGGCCTGATCATCCTGTTCGAGCGCCCGGTGCGCATCGGCGATACCGTGACCATCGGCAACCTGTCCGGCACCGTCAGCCGGATTCGCATCCGAGCCACCACCATCACCGATTTCGACCGCAAGGAAATCATCGTCCCGAACAAGACCTTCATCACCAGCCAGCTGATCAACTGGTCGCTGTCGGACACCGTGACCCGCGTCACCATCAAGCTGGGCGTGGCCTACGGCTCCGACCTCGATCTGGTGCGCAAGCTGCTGCTGCAGGCCGCCGGCAACAACCCGCGGGTGCTCAAGGACCCGGCGCCGATTGTCTACTTCCTCAATTTCGGCGAGAGCACGCTGGACCATGAGCTGCGCATCCACGTCAACGAACTGGGCGACCGCAACATGGCCATCGACGAGATCAACCGGGTGATCGAGCGCGAGTTCACCGCCGCCGGCATCAACATCGCCTTCCGCCAGGTCGACGTCTACGTCAAGAATCTGGAGAACGATCAGGTCCTGGAGCACAAGGACGTGATCAAGGCGGCTGCCGCCGGCGCGGCGGACAACAAGACGCCCCCCCCCGCTGCCGATCCCGCCTGACTGGACGCCCCGGTTCAATTCCGATCAAAATACTCGGAATTGAACCGGAGCCTGCCAGTGCCCAGCCTCAGCGAACTCGTTTTCGACAACCGTTTCGCCCGCCTCGGCGATGCCTTCTCGACCCAGGTCATGCCCGAGCCGATTGCCGACCCGCGCCTGGTCATCGCCAGCCCGGCCGCCATGGCCCTGCTCGACCTCGACCCGAGCGAGGCCGACAGCCCGGTGTTCGCCCAGCTGTTTGCCGGGCACAAGCTGTGGAGCAGTGCCGAACCGCGCGCCATGGTCTATTCCGGCCACCAGTTCGGCCAGTACAACCCGCGCCTGGGTGACGGCCGCGGCCTGCTGCTGGGCGAGGTGGTCAACCAGCGCGGCGAGTACTGGGACCTGCACCTCAAGGGCGCCGGTGAAACCCCCTACTCGCGCATGGGCGATGGCCGGGCCGTGCTGCGCAGTTCGATCCGCGAGTTCCTCGCCAGCGAATACCTGCACGCGCTGGGCATCCCCACGTCACGGGCGCTGTGTGTCACCGGCTCCAGCACACCGGTCTGGCGCGAACGCCAGGAAACGGCGGCCATGCTGCTGCGCCTGGCGCCCAGCCATGTGCGCTTCGGCCACTTCGAATACTTCTATTACACCCAGCAGCATGAACGTCTGCGCGAGCTGGGTGAGCACGTACTGGCCTGCCACTTCCCGGCCAGCCGCGACGAGGCGCAGCCCTATGCCGCCTTCTTCCGCCAGGTCGTCGAGCGCAATGCCGAGCTGATTGCCCACTGGCAGGCCTACGGTTTCTGCCACGGCGTGATGAACAGCGACAACATGTCGATCCTCGGCATCACCTTCGACTTCGGCCCCTACGCCTTCCTCGACGACTTCGACGCCCAGCACATCTGCAATCACTCCGACGACAGCGGCCGCTATCGCTTCAGCAACCAGGTGCCGATCGCCCACTGGAACCTCGGCGCCCTGGCCCAGGCGCTCACACCGCTAGTGCCGGTGGAGACGCTGCGCGAAACCCTGGCGCTGTTCCTGCCGCTGTACCAGGCGCATTACCTCGACCTGATGCGCCGCCGCCTCGGCCTCACCCAGGCCGGCGAGCGCGATGAAGCGCTGGTCGAGCGCCTGCTGCAGCTGATGCAGGGCAGCGCCATCGACTACAGCCGGTTCTTCCGCCGTCTCGGCGAGACAACCGCCGACGAGGCTGTGCGCGCCCTGCGCGAGGACTTTGTCGACCTGGCCGGCTTCGATGCCTGGGCCGCCGAATACTGCGCCCGCGTCAGCGCCGAGGCCGGCAGTCAGACCGAACGCCAGGCGCGCATGCACGCGGTCAACCCCAAGTACCTGCTGCGCAACTACCTGGCCCAGGAAGCCATCAGCGCCGCGGAACAGGGGGACTACGGCCCCGTGCGGGAACTGCACGCCGTGCTCAGCCGCCCCTTCGACGAGCAACCCGGCTTCGAGCGCTATGCCCAGCGTCCCCCGGAATGGGGCAAACACCTGGAGATCAGCTGCTCATCGTGAGTCACAAGCTCAAATAACCTGATCGCATATAAAAATGGCAAAACATTCTTAGACCTTCTAAGAAAAGCCACTTATCGTGGCGCCCGACACAACCTGCCTGTTCCACCACCCACTGTCAGGCGCACGACTCCATGAAAATCCGCGATCTCGACCTCAGCGCCAGCCCCGTCAATGCCGAACACGAAGCATTGGGTCTGCCCCCTGTTGAGGATTACGTCAGCCATCCCGGCAACCACCCCATCCTGCGGGCCGCCATGTGGCTGGCCGTCATGTTGCTGATTTCCCTGCTGGGGACGCTGGCCTGGCGCCTGTTCTTCGGTGATAACGGTGGGCACAGCGGCCTGGAGATCATCGAGCAGACCCTGAACAGCCCGAGCTTCTGGAGTGCCGTGGCCGTGGGTTTCTTCGCCCAGGTCATCGACGGCGCACTGGGCATGGCCTACGGCATCACCGCCACCACCTTCCTGCT
>CALMID010000008.1 GCA_937863915.1 uncultured Pseudomonas sp. | reverse complement strand
GAAGGCACCGTGGCACGCCTGCAGGCGCTGATCGACAGCCAGTCCGCCATGCCGGTCGCCGCGACCGAGGACAGCGCCTATGGCCTGTTCGACGAACCGGCAGCGCAGACTGAAGACGAAGCCTTCGGTTTCTTTGACGACCTGCCAGCGGAGACCTCAGGCGACGACACGTTCGGCTTCTTCGATGATCAGCCGGGCGCTCCGGAGCCAGTCAGCGCGCCCACGCCCGACGAAGCCTACGGTCTGTTTGAGACAGCGACCGCCAGCCCCACAGAAGATGCCTTCGGCTTCTTCGACGAACAGCCCGGCGCTCCCGTCGAGCTTCCCGAAATGGCCGTGGAAACCCCCAGCTATGGCGTCTACGCCAAGGCGCCCGGCAGCCCGGTCATCGCGACAGTCGCAGCACCGGTCAGCGACAGCAACGCCCCCGCAGAGGACCGTCGCAGTGGCGACCGCCGCAGCACCGATCGGCGCGCCGCTGGCAGCCCGCCGGCAGCGCCGCGTCCCGCCGGCGACAGTGAATCCAGCTCGATCCGCGTCAGCGTGGAAAAGATCGACAGCCTGATCAATCAGGTCGGCGAACTGGTGATCACCCAGGCCATGCTCGCCCAGCTCACCGCCGGCCTCGACCCGGCGGTCTTCGAAAAGATCAACCAGGCCCTCAGCCAGCTGGAACACAACACCCGCGAGCTGCAGGAATCGGTGATGTCGATCCGCATGCTGCCGATCAGCTTCATCTTCAACCGCTTCCCCCGCGTGGTGCGCGACACCGCCAGCAAGCTGGGCAAGAAGGTCGAACTGATCCTCCAGGGCGAGCACACCGAGCTGGACAAGGGCGTGATCGAGAAACTCACCGACCCGCTCACCCACATCATCCGCAACAGTGTCGACCACGGCATCGAGATGCCGGCCGAGCGTCTTGCCGCCGGCAAGCCCGAGCATGGCACCGTGCGCCTGTCCGCCTACCACCAGGGCGGCCGCATCGTGGTCGAGATCAATGACGACGGCAAAGGCCTGGCCCGCGACAAGATCCTCGCCAAAGCCCGCGAGCAAGGCATGGCCGTCAGCGACGAGATGCCCGACAGCGAGGTCTGGCAACTGATCTTCATGCCCGGCTTCTCCACCGCCGAGGTGGTCACCGACCTGTCCGGACGCGGCGTCGGCATGGACGTGGTGCGGCGCAACATCTCCGCCATCGGCGGGCGCATCGACATCGAATCGCTGGCCGGCCACGGCACCCGCATCACCATTCGCCTGCCGCTGACCCTGGCCATCCTCGACGGCATGATCGTCGCAGCCGGCACGGTGCACTACGTGATTCCGCTGACGTACATCATCGAGTCGCTGCAACCCAAGGCCGAAGATATCCGCAGCATGCGGGGCAGCCAGCGTACGGTGATCCGCGTGCGCGGCGAATACCTGACCCTGCTCAGCCTGCACAGCCTGCTCAACCTGGAAGACGAATCGCCCGCGCCCTGGGAGGCCATTGTGCTGATTCTCGAGGCCGAAGGGCGCAAGTTCGCTCTGCTGGTCGACGACCTGGTTGGCCAGCAGCAGGTGGTGATCAAGAGTCTGGAACAGAACTTCCGCCGCATCGACGGCATCACCGGCGCCACCATCATGGGTGATGGCAGCGTCGCCCTGATTCTCGACGTCGACGCCCTGCCGCGCCTGGCCAGTCATGGAGAGCTAGTCAATGAATCCAGCGAGTGACAACAACAGCAGCGAACCGGTGCAGGAGTTCCTCACCTTCACCCTGGGCAGCGAGGAGTACGCCATCGACATCCTGCGTGTGCAGGAAATCCGCGGCTACGACCAGGTCACGGCGATTGCCAACAGCCCGGCGTTCATCAAGGGCGTGATCAACCTGCGCGGCGCCATCGTGCCGATCGTCGACCTGCGCATCAAATTCAACCTGCCCTCGGTGACCTACGACCCGTTCACCGTGGTGATCATTCTCAATGTCCTCAACCGCATCGTCGGCATCGTCGTGGACTCCGTCTCCGATGTGCTGGCGCTGACGCCCAATGAGATCAAGCCGGCCCCGGAGTTTGGTGGCAGCTTCGACACCCAATACCTGATGGGCCTGGCGACCGTCGAGGAACGCATGCTGATTCTGGTCAACATCGAGCAACTGATGAGCAGCCAGGAAATGGCCCTGCTCAACGAGGGCAGCGACACATGAACAACCACACTGCCTGCAACACCCGGAACCATCCCCCAGCGCACCTGCCTGCAGCCCAACTGCGCCGCGCCTGCCCTGTCGTTTTCTCGGCCTGAGCCAAGGAGCACACATGCGTACCAACCTGCCCATCACCAATCAGGAATTCGTCCTGCGCGATGGCATGACCATCGTCTCGCGCACCGACCTGAAAGGTCGCCTCACCTTCGTCAACGACGACTTCCTCGAAGCCAGCGGTTTCACCGAGGCCGAGCTGATCGGCGAGCCGCACAACATCGTGCGCCACCCGGACATGCCGGAAGCTGCCTTCGCCGACCTGTGGGCTACCCTCAAGGCAGGGCGGCCCTGGACCGGCATGGTCAAGAACCGCTGCAAGGACGGCAGCTTCTACTGGGTGATCGCCAATGCCACGCCAATTCGCGAAGGCAACTCGGTGGTGGGCTACATGTCGGTGCGTACCCGTCCCAGCCGCGAACAGGTGCAGGCCGCCGAGCAGCTGTATCAGCTGTTCCGTGACGGCAAGGCCAAAGGCTGGGAAATCCGCGAAGGCAAGGGGGTCAAGCTCGGCCTGCTGAGCAGCCTCAAGCGACTGACAGAACGCCTCAGCCTGGGCAGCAAGTTTGCCCTGCTCGGCCTCGGCAGCGTGCTGGCCACCCTCGCGGCGGCAGCGGCGGCCAACAGCGGCAACCCGGCTCTGCTGGCGGTGCCGGTGGCCATCCTGCTGCTGACCCTGATCGGCGGTCTGCGCCTGAGCAGCACGCTCAGCCAGTCACTGGAAAATGCCAGTGAGCATTTGGAGCGTTTCGCCCAGGCCAACTTCGACGGCATCGTCGAAGCCAGCGGCCATGACCAGCTGGCACAGATGCGTCTGGCGCTGAAGCGCCTGCAAACCCGCCTCGGCTTCGAGTTCGCCGACACCAAGCGCAATGCCCAGGCCAGCCTGCGCATCCGTCAGGCTCTGGACGTGGCCGCGACCAACATCATGGTCGCCGACGCCGGCTACAACATCATCTACACCAACAATGCGCTGCAGACGATGTTCCAGACCGCCGAAGGCGACCTGCGCGCGCAACTGCCAAGCTTCGACGCCAAGAGCATCCTCGGCAGCAATATCGACATCTTCCACAAGAACCCGGCACACCAGCGCGGCCTGCTCGACCGCCTGCTGCAGACCTACCAGACCCGTCTGGTCATCGGCGGGCGCACCTTCGACCTGATCGTCAACCCGATCCTCGACAGCGGCAAGCGTATCGGTACCGTGGTCGAGTGGAAGGACATGACCGCCGAGCTGGCCGTGCGCGAACGCGAGCTGGCCCTGGCTGCCGAGAACGCACGGATCAAGATTGCCCTCGACAATGTCAGCAGCAACGTGATGATTGCCGACAACGAGCGCAACATCATCTACATGAACCACACCGTCAAAGCGATGATGCAGAACGCCGAGAGCGACCTGCGCAAGGCCCTGCCGAGCTTCGACGCCAGCCGCCTGCTGGGTGGCTCGATCGACCAGTTCCACAAGAACCCGGAACACCAGAAACACCTGCTGGCCACCTTCACCAGCACCTACCGCGCGCAGATCGAAGTTGGTGGACGAACCTTCGCTCTGGCCGCCAACCCGGTCATCAGCGAGAGCGGTGAACGCCTCGGCGCAGTGGTCGAGTGGAATGACCGCACCGTCGAGGTCGCCGTCGAGCGCGAAGTGGCCGACGTGGTGACTGCCGCCGCCGCAGGCGACTTCACTCGCCGCCTGGACCTGCGCGATAAGCATGGCTTCCTGCTCAACCTAGCCACCGGCCTCAACCAGCTGGTGGAAACCGCCGACAAGGGCCTGCAGGACGTCGTGCGCATGCTCGGCGCCCTGGCCCAGGGCGACCTGACCCAGCGCATCACCGACGAGTACCAGGGCACCTTCGGCCAGTTGAAGGACTTCTCCAACGAAACGGCCATCAGCCTGTCACGCATGCTCGGGCAGATCCGCGAAGGTGCCGACACCATCTACACCGCCGCCAACGAGATTTCCGTGGGCAACACCGACCTGTCCTCGCGTACCGAGGAGCAGGCCTCCAGCCTGGAAGAAACCGCGTCGAGCATGGAAGAGCTGACCAGCACGGTGAAGCTCAATGCCGACAACGCCCGCCAGGCCAACTCCCTGGCGATGAACGCCTCGGAAGTGGCCAGCGACGGCGGCCAGCTGGTCGAGCGGGTGGTGCACACCATGTCCTCGATCAACGAATCCTCGCGCAAGATCTCCGACATCATCGGCGTGATCGACGGCATCGCCTTCCAGACCAACATCCTCGCCCTCAACGCCGCCGTCGAAGCCGCCCGTGCCGGCGAGCAGGGACGCGGATTTGCCGTGGTGGCCGCGGAAGTCCGCAACCTGGCACAGCGCTCGGCAGCCGCCGCGAAGGAAATCAAGACACTGATTTCCGACTCGGTGGACAAGGTCGAGACCGGCAACACCCTGGTAGCCCAGGCCGGCAAGACCATGAGCGAGATCGTCACGGCGATCAAACGTGTCACCGACATCATGGCCGAGATTGCTGCTGCCTCCGCCGAGCAGAGCACAGGGATCGAGGAGGTCAACGGCGCCGTCAGCCAGATGGACGAGATGACCCAGCAGAATGCGGCGCTGGTGGAAGAGGCTGCCGCCGCTGCCGAATCACTGCTGGATCAGGCGGCAGCCATGACCGAGGCCGTGGGCATCTTCAAGTTTGAACACGCCAGCCAGCGTCCGGCTTTGGCCGCGCCGGCGGCACGCCCCGCCAGCCTGCCATCGCGCAACGAGCCGCCGCAGCGCAACGAACGGGTCCAGCGCCAGGCACTGCCACGCGCCAGCAGCCACGACGATGAATGGGAGCAGTTCTGAAGCACCGCAGCCCGGCGCCGCTAAACCGCGGTGCCGGGCTTGCACACTCAGCATCGCAGGGGAGCCGGTATGGCTGAAGAAGTACGCGAGTTTCACTATCGCGCCGAGGATTTCCAGCAGGTACGCCGCCTGCTTTATCAGCGCTCGGGCATCAGCCTCTCGGAAAGCAAGGACCAGATGGTTTACAGCCGCCTCGCCAGGCGGCTGCGCGCACTTGGTCTGGATAGCTTCAGCGCCTATTTCGAGCACCTGCAACAGCACGATGAGGAATGGCAGGAGTTCGTCAATGCGCTGACCACCAACCTCACCTCGTTTTTCCGCGAGAGCCATCACTTTGAAGCGCTGGCCGAGTATCTGCAGAAGCATCCACGACGCAACGGCCCGATCCGCATCTGGTGTTCGGCCGCCAGCACCGGCGAAGAACCCTACTCGCTGGCGATCACCGCCATGGAAGCCTTCGACAGCCTGCGGCCACCGGTACAGATCATCGCCTCGGACATCGACACCGGCGTGCTGCAGACGGCCGCCCGTGGCATCTATCCGCTGAACCGTATCGACCAGTTGTCCAGTACTCGCAAGAAGCGCTTCTTTCTGCGCGGCAAGGGCCGCCAGGAAGGCATGGCGCGGGTGCGTGACGAGCTGCGCGAGCTGATCGAGTTCCAGCAGATCAACCTACTTGACCCGCGCTGGCCCATCGAGCCGGGACTGGCCGTCATCTTCTGCCGCAACGTGATGCTCTACTTCGACAAGCCGACCCAGC
>CALMID010000007.1 GCA_937863915.1 uncultured Pseudomonas sp. | reverse complement strand
GTACATGCGCACCGGGTCGGTGGTGCGGCCGATGTCGGTTTCAACGGCGGCCAGGGCGGCAGCAGCTTCTTCGGCGGCGGCTTCGTCGGTATCGGCTTCGGCCAGCAACAGAGCATCCGCATCCGGGGCGGTCTCGAATACGTTGATGCCCATGTCGTTGATCATGCGAATGATGTCTTCGACCTGTTCCGGATCGGAAATATCTTCCGGCAGGTGGTCGTTGACCTCGGCGTAAGTCAGGTAGCCCTGCTCACGACCGCGGGTGATCAACTCTTTCAAGCGTGACTGCTGTTCTTTCGACATAACACCCTATCCACTGAAGGTCTTGGCGGGCAAAAAATAAGCCGAGGATTATACCCGACTCGCGGCCTCAGGCGCCAGTTGAGGACGGTGTGGCGGGGGAGGTCTGGCGGGTCAGCAGCTCGCGTAGCTGCTCTTTCTCGTCGCTGCTCAAGTCACTTTGACGTGCCTTGCGCAGCAAATGTTCCAGGCGCTGCTCGCGTTGGCGGGCTGCCAAGGTAGTTATAGTGTCGAAAAACTGTTGTTCAAGGTTGTCGGCCGAAATCAGCCATTCCTTTTCCGCCATGGCGCGCAGCAGGCGCCCCTGTTCGGTGCCGTGCCAGCGGGCGATCAGTTGCAGGGTGGTCAGGCGCGGGTTCTTCTGCAGCGCTTCCAGCAGGGCGACCAGGAGCTGGGCGTAGAGGTCGTTTTCGGCGGCGAAATGGCTGGCGTCCTCGACCTTTAGCGCCAGCTGCGGGTTCTGCAGCAGGGTGCGCAAGGCGCTCAGGGTTGGCGATTCGACGCTGACGGCGGTGCGGGGGACGCGGGGCTGGAAGTCGTCGCCTTTGCGTTGCCAGGGTTTGTCGCCTTTCTTCCAGTTGCCCTTGCTGCGGCCTTCGCGCGCCGGTGGAGGGCTTTGCACGTAGCTGGGCGGAGCTTCGTAGTGCTCATAGGTGGGAGCACTGTCGTAGTAGCTGTCGTCGCCGGCGTGGTGGTAGTCGTCGCTCGGGCTGCTGTGGCGAGCAGGTGCTGCGGCTGTGCTGGCGGGCTGGGCGCTGAGTCCGGTCAGTTCGCTCAGGCGCTGACGCATCAGGGTGCGCAGGTTGTTGCCGGGAATCTTCTCGATCAGCGGGGTGGCCAACGTGGCCAGGTGTGCCTTGCCTTCCAGGGAGCGCGGGTCGGCCTCGTCCATCAGTTGCTGGAAGAAGTAATCGGCCAGCGGCTGGGCCTGCTGGTTGAGGCGTGCGCGGAAGGCATCGGGGCCTTCGGCGCGCACCAGGCTGTCCGGGTCCTCGCCTTCTGGGAGGAACAGGAAGCGCGCGCGGCGGCCGTCCTGCAGGTTGGGCATGACCGCTTCCAGTGCGCGCCAGGCGGCCTTGCGCCCGGCCTGGTCGCCGTCGAAGCAGAACAGAATGCTCGGTACCAGGCGGAACAGGCGCTTGATGTGTTCTTCGCTGGTGGCTGTGCCGAGTGTCGCTACGGCGTTGCGCAGGCCTTGCTGAGCCAGGGCAATGACGTCCATGTAACCTTCGACCACCATGATCTCGTCGAGGTCGCGGTTGTTCTTGCGTGCTTCAAACAGGCCGTAGAGTTCCTGGCCCTTGTGAAAGACCGGGGTTTCCGGGGAGTTCAGGTATTTCGGCTTGTCGTCGCCGAGTACGCGGCCGCCAAAGGCGATGATGCGTCCGCGGCTGTCGCGGATGGGGAACATCACGCGGTCGCGAAAGCGGTCGTAGCGTTTGCCGGTTTCGGCGTTCTCGATCAGCAGGCCGGCATCGATCATCGCCTTGATCTGCAAGGCGTCGCCGCCCAGGTGCTTGAGCAGGTTGTCCCAGCCCGGCGGGGCGAAGCCGAGGCCGAAATCGCGGGCGATCTCGCCGGTCAGGCCGCGGCCTTTCAGGTAGTTCACCGCCGCCTGACGGCTGGGGTGGCTCTTCAGGGCCTGGCGGTAGTAGTCGGCAGCGGCAGTCAGCAGCGGGTAAAGCGGAGAGTCGGTGGGTTGCCGAGGCTTATTGCTGCGACCTTCTTCCCGGGGGACATCCATGCCGGCGCGCTTGGCCAGGTCCTCGACGGCCTGAATGAAATCCAGGTTGTCATGGTCCATGACGAAACCGAGGGCGTTGCCGCCTGCGCCGCAGCCGAAGCAGTAGTAGAACTGCTTGTCCGGGCTGACACTGAACGAGGGCGTCTTCTCGTTATGGAAGGGGCAGCGTGCGCTGTAGTTCTTGCCGGCCTTTTTCAGCTGGATGCGCGAACCCACCACCTCGACGATGTCGGTGCGGTTGAGAAGGTCATCGATGAAGGATTGCGGAATCATGCCGGCCATGGGCGGGAGGATACTGCCAGGCGGAGGGTCACGGAAATCTTTTGCCCAGAAATGCAAAACCCGGCCGGAGCCGGGTCATGCGGGGCGTCAAGTGCGCGACTGATAACTCAGTACAGGCGCTCGCGACGGCGCTGTTCGCGCTGCACTTTCTTGGCGTGACGCTTCACTGCAGCGGCAGCTTTGCGCTTACGCTCAGTGGTCGGCTTTTCGTAGAATTCGCGGCTGCGCACTTCGGCCAGAACACCGGCCTTTTCGCAGGAGCGCTTGAAACGACGCAGAGCTACGTCGAAGGGTTCGTTCTCTTTAACTTTGACGGCTGGCATCCAGGTCGTACCTTCACTGTTTTACCGAATGGACGACGCGATCCGGCAAGGGCACGGGAATACGTCGATTTCAAGGGCTGCGGATATTAACGCCAGATCGCGCGGAATGCAAAGCCTCTGATCGAAAAGCGCTGGTTCGTCCGATGGACGACGCATTATCATGCGCGCCTCTTTGGTAGCCCCGATTGTGCCCGAACATGCTTGTACTGGGACTGGAAACCTCCTGCGACGAAACCGGCGTGGCGCTTTACGACAGCGAGCGCGGCCTGCTGGCCGATGCCCTGTTCAGCCAGATCGACCTGCACCGGGTGTATGGCGGTGTGGTGCCCGAGCTGGCCTCGCGCGATCACGTCAAACGCATGCTGCCGCTGATCCGCCAGGTACTGGCCGAGGCCGGGCGTGACGCCGCGGATATTCAGGCCATCGCCTATACCGCCGGGCCTGGCCTGGTCGGTGCGTTGCTGGTCGGTGCGTCCTGCGCGCAGGCGCTGGCCTTTGCCTGGGGCGTCCCGGCGGTCGGGGTGCACCATATGGAAGGTCATCTGCTGGCTCCCATGCTGGAAGAGCAGCCGCCGCAGTTTCCCTTTGTCGCCCTGCTGGTGTCCGGCGGCCACACCCAGCTGGTGCGGGTCGATGGCATCGGCCGTTATGAGCTGCTGGGCGAGTCGATCGACGATGCTGCCGGCGAGGCGTTCGACAAGACCGCCAAGCTGATGGGGCTGCCCTACCCGGGCGGGCCTGAGATTGCCCGCCTGGCCGAGCAGGGCGTGGCCGGACGCTTCAAATTTCCGCGGCCGATGACCGACCGGCCGGGGCTGGAGTTCAGTTTCAGTGGGCTGAAGACTTCGGCACTGAATGCCTGGCAGCAGTGCCAGCAGGCCGGTGATCTGACCGAGCAGACCCGCTGCGATATCGCCCGTGGCTTCCAGGAGGCCGTGGTCGACACCCTGACCATCAAGTGCCAGCGCGCGCTCAAGCAGACCGGGCTGAACAGCCTGGTGATTGCCGGTGGGGTCAGTGCCAATCAGGCACTGCGTCAGTCCCTGGAGCAGATGCTGGCGGGACTCAAGGGCCGGGTGTTCTATGCCCGGCCGCGCTTCTGTACCGATAACGGGGCGATGATTGCCTACGCCGGTTGCCAGCGTCTGCTGGCCGGTCAGCATGAAGGACTGGCGATCAGTGTGCAGGCACGCTGGCCGATGGATAGTCTGCCGCCACTGTGAGCACGGCTCATGTGCACGGGTCAGAAATGTCGTTCGCGCCCGGCCAACAGGTCGCGTAGATTGCTGCGGTGACGCCAGACGATGAGCAGGGTCAGTACACTCATCGGCAACAAGGCCGCCGGTTGCTGCCAGGCCAGCAAGGGCAGGGTCAGCGGAGTGGCGGTCAGCGAGGCGAGTGAGCTGGTGCGGCTGAGCTTGAAGGTCAGGGCCCAGGCTGCCAGTGCGAGCACGGCGGCGGGCGGATAAAGGCCCAGCAGCATGCCCGCGGCGGTGGCAACGCCCTTGCCGCCCTGGAAACGGAAAAATACCGGGTAGAGGTGGCCGACTACCGCCGCCAGACCGATCCAGGCTTGTTCCTGCAGATTGAAGCCGGCGCCCCAGGCGACTGCTACCGGTAGCAGGCCTTTGCTCAGATCACCGAGCAGGGTGAGGAGGGCGAGTTTCTTGCCGGCCACACGCAGCATGTTGGTGGCGCCGGGGTTGCCGGAGCCTGCCGCGCGCGGGTCGCCCAGACCTGCCAGATGACTGAGCAGGATGGCGAAGGACAGGGAGCCAAGCAGGTAGGCGAGGATCGCCAACAGCCAGAACATGGTATCCATTCCGGGGCGTGTGAGCCCCGATTGTAACGAGGCAGCACAGACGTGGACATGGTTTTCATCGAGGGGCTGGAGGTCGATACCGTGATCGGGGTGTACGACTGGGAGCGCAAGATCCGCCAGTGCCTGAGCCTCGATCTGCAGTTTGCCTGGGACAACAGCCTGCCCGCAGCAAACGATGACCTGAGCTTGGCGCTCGACTACGCCACGGTGTCGGCGCGCATCCAGCAGTTTGCCGAGGGCGCGCAGTTCCAGCTGGTGGAGACCTTCGCCGAACGTCTGGCCGCCTTGCTGATGAGCGAGTTCGGCATCCGCTGGCTGCGCCTAAAGCTGACCAAGCCCGGTGCAGTGCCGGCGGCGCGCGGCGTGGGCGTGGAGATCGAGCGCGGATGTCGCTGACCACCGTTTTCCTTGGCCTCGGTAGCAATATCGAGCGCGAGCGCCATTTGCTGGCCGGTCTGGAGGCGTTGTCGGCCTTCCTGATCGACCTGCGCTGCTCGCCGGTGTTCGAGAGTCAGGCCGTGGGCATCAAAAGCGGTCCTTTCCTCAACCTGGTGGTGCAGGCCGAGACGGCCTTGAGCCTCGCTGAGCTGGATCGCTGGCTGAAAGCCATCGAGGCCGACAACGGCCGTTATGCCCCCGAGCGCAAAGGGCTGCCGCTGGATATCGACGTGCTGCTCTACGGTGATCGGGTCGGCGAATTCGAGGGGCTGACCCTGCCGCGCGCGGAAATCCTCAAGAATGCCTTTGTCCTCTGGCCCCTGGCGCTGCTTGCGCCGGCGCAGCAGCATCCTGGTACGGGGCAGTCGTTTGCCGAGTTGTGGGATGCCATGCGCAGCGAGCAGCAGCTGTGGCCGGTGGCATTCAGCTGGCGCGGGCAGGCGTTGACGCCGGAGAGCCTGTTGCAGGCGTACCCGGCGCCGCTCAAGCCTCTTTGAGGTTGCCGCTGGCAGCCTTGTAGGCGCTCAGTGCCTTGAGGCGTTCGCGCTGCAGCGCCTCACCCAGTTCCGCTCCCTTGAAGCCCTTTTCGACCAGTGGCTGCACGGCCACCTGGCGGGCGGCCTCTGCCGCGCCCAGCAGGTAGGCTGCCTGCGGGTAGTCGCGCTGCTCGAAGCCCAGACGGCCACGGGCATCCATTTCACAGGCGGCGACAAACTCGGCAAAGCGCTGCGGGCGGCGATAGGCATCGAAGCTCTGCAGCAGCTTGAGCAGGGTGTCGGCGCGCAGTTCCAGAGCGCGGTGGCCGTGGGTGTGGTATTCGCCGACCAGCAGAGCCAGCTCGGCACACTCCCTGGGCACCTTGCTGCGCTGATTGATCGCCTTTATCAGGCGCAAGCCCTTGTGTTCATGGGCAATGTGGCGCGGCCACTCGTCTGCTGGCGTCAGCCCCTTGCCCACGTCGTGCAGCAGGCTGGCCCAGCGGACATTCAGCGGCTGGTCGTGCTCGGCGCATTGATGCAGCACCATGAGTACGTGCACGCCGGTGTCGACTTCGGGGTGGTGGGTGGCGGTCTGCGGCACGCCAAACAGCGCATCCACTTCCGGCAGCCAGGCGGCCAGGGCGCCGCAGTTACGCAGCACTTCGATGAAGACCTCCGGGCGAGGCTCCATCAGGGCCCGGGAGACTTCCTTCCAGCTGCGTTCGGCCGTCAGCGCAGCCAGTTCGCCGGACTCGGCGATCTGGCGCATCAGTGCGAGGGTCTCCTCGGCGACGCGAAAGCCCAGCGGCGCATAGCGGGCCGCGAAGCGGGCGACGCGCAGGACTCGCAGTGGGTCTTCGGCGAAGGCGGGGGAGACATGGCGCAGCACGCGGTCGGCCAGATCGCGCTGACCGCCGTAAGGATCGATGACGCGGCCCTGCCCATCTTCGGCCATGGCGTTGACGGTGAAGTCGCGGCGGATCAGGTCTTCTTCCAGCGTCACATCCGGGCTGGCGTAGAAGGTAAAGCCGCCATAGCCCACGCCACTCTTGCGCTCGGTTCGTGCCAGTGCGTATTCCTCGGCCGTCTGCGGGTGGAGAAATACCGGGAAATCACCGCCCACCGGACGATAGCCCTGATCAAGCATGGCCTGGGCGTCGGCCCCGACCACCACCCAGTCGACATCAGTCACCGCGCGACCGAGTAACCGATCGCGTACCGCCCCACCCACTTTATAAATCTGCATGCCGACCTCCGTTGCCGCTAAGCATACCGGGCGGCGCAGTGGGCGTCTTAGTTCATCGCGGAACCGGTGGCCTGGGGGATTTGCCGGAGCAGGGCGCCCAGAGCCTGCTGCAGCAGCTCGGCGCTGTCGCGCTCCGGGCTCAGGCCGGTGCTGACCTTGCCTTCCCAGAGCGTCTGATCCTGCAGGTCGGTGAGGCGCACGCGCAGCGTGCCCGTGCTGTCGCGCAGCCGGTGAATGCTCTGGTAGGGGCCGAGCAGGCCGGCATTATCGACGCGGAACTCCAGCGGTTGATCCTGTACGGCCAGCCAGTAGTAGACCCTCAGTTGCGGTTGTTGAGCATCGTTCCGGTAGCCCTGCTCGGCCAGGCCGCGCTGCAGTTCGATGGCCAGCTCGGCGTAGCGCTGACGGAAGGGCGGCTCGCCCTGCAGGGCCTGCTCCGGGGCGATCAACTGGTAGCGCTGCAGTCCGCTCAGGGCCGGGCTGGCCGGGGTGATGATCTCGGATTGCGGAATGACGCTGGCGCAGGTGGCCAGGCCCATGATCAGCAGGAGAATGACAAACAGGCGCATGACCGCTCGCTCTTGGAATGTGCCGCCGATGCTGTGGCTCAGGACCATGCGGGTCAACCGATCAAATGGGCGGAACGATCAGGTCCAGGCGCGGCTGCTCGCTTTCCAGCGACGGTTTCAGCGGCATATGCCGGGTGCGCACCACCTGCTCGCCCTGCACGCTTTCCAGATGGATGTCGAACCCCCACAGGCGGTGCAGGTGCTTCATCACCTCGTCGCAGGAGTCGGCCAGCGGTTTGCGGTCGTGCTGGGTGTGGCGCAGGGTCAGTGAGCGGTCGCCACGGCGGTCGACGTTCCAGATCTGCACGTTGGGTTCGCGGTTGCCTAGGTTGTACTGCGCTGCCAGCAGCTCACGGATATGCCGGTAGCCCGGTTCGTCGTGGATGGCCGACACCAGCAGGTCGTCCTTCAGGTCGTCGTCGATGATGCTGAACAGCTTGAAGTCGCGGATCACCTTGGGCGACAGGTACTGCAGGATGAAGCTTTCGTCCTTGAAACTCTGCATGGCGAATTTCAGGGTCGACAGCCAGTCGCTGCCGGCGATGTCGGGGAACCAGTGCTTGTCCTCGTCGGTGGGGTTTTCGCAGATGCGGCGGATGTCCTGGTACATGGCAAAGCCCAGGGCATAGGGGTTGATGCCGCTGTAGTAGGGGCTGTCGAAGCTCGGCTGGAACACCACGCTGGTGTGGTACTGGAGGAATTCCAGCATGAAACCGTCGGTGACCAGGCCTTCGTCGTACAGGTCGTTGAGCAGGGTGTAGTGCCAGAAGGTGGCCCAGCCCTCGTTCATGACCTGGGTCTGGCGCTGCGGGTAGAAGTACTGGGCGACCTTGCGCACGATGCGCACCACCTCGCGCTGCCAGGGTTCCAGCAGCGGCGCGTGCTTCTCCAGAAAATACAGGATGTTTTCCTGCGGTTCGGCCGGCCAGCGTTTGCCGTCGCTGGCCTTTTGCTTGTCGCCGGTCTTGGGGATGGTGCGCCACAGGTCGTTGACCTGCCGCTGCAATTGTTCCTCGCGCTCCTTCTGCCGTTGCCGTTCTTCCTCGGCGGATATCGGATAAGGGCGCTTGTAGCGGTCAACGCCGTAGTTCATCAGCGCGTGACAGGAATCCAGCAGCTCCTCCACGGCGTCGATGCCGTGGCGTTCCTCGCATTGCATGATGTACTGCTTGGCGAACACCAGGTAATCGATGATCGAGCTGGCATCGGTCCAGCTGCGGAACAGGTAGTTGCCCTTGAAGAAGCTGTTGTGGCCGTAGCAGGCATGGGCGATCACCAGCGCCTGCATGCACATGGTGTTCTCTTCCATCAGGTAGGCGATGCACGGATCGGAGTTGATCACGATCTCGTAGGCCAGGCCCATCTGCCCGCGCGAGTAGCCCTTCTCGGTGGCGAGGAAGTGTTTGCCATAGGACCAGTGGTGGTAGCCGATGGGCATGCCGACCGAGGCGTAGGCATCCATCATCTGTTCGGCGGTGATCACCTCGATCTGGTTGGGGTAGGTGTCCAGCGCATAGCGCTCGGCGAGACGGGCGATCTCGCGGTCGTACTGCTGGATCAGCTCGAAGCTCCATTCCGAGCCGCTGGAGATCGGCTGGCGCGGGCGGGCACTCATGCGCTGATCCTCCTCTGGAACAGTTCGCGGAACACCGGGTAGATATCGGCGGCGGCGACTATCTGCTGCTGGGCGAAACTGTCGGGGAAGGCTTCGCCCACGCGTTCGTATTCGAACCACAGGGCCTGGTGTTCGCGCGGGGTGATCTCGACGTAGGTGAAGTACTGCATGAACGGCATGATCTGCTTCAGCAGGATTTCGCGGCACACGGGCGAGTCGTCGTTCCAGTTGTCGCCGTCGGAGGCCTGCGCGCCATAGATGTTCCATTCATGGGCCGGATAGCGCTCGGCCATGATTTCCTGCATCAGCTTGAGCGCACTGGAGACGATGGTGCCGCCGGTTTCCCGCGAGTAGAAGAACTCCTCCTCGTCCACTTCCTTGGCGCTGGTGTGGTGGCGGATAAACACCACCTCGATCTTGTCGTAGCTGCGCTTGAGAAACAGATAGAGCAGGATGAAGAAGCGCTTGGCGATGTCCTTGGTGGCCTGGGTCATCGAGCCGGACACGTCCATGATGCAGAACATCACGGCCTTGGAGGTCGGGTTGGGCTGCTTGCTCAGCAGGTTGTACTTGAGGTCGAAGGTGTCGAGAAACGGCACCTTATCGATGCGCCGGCGCAGGCGGGTGATTTCCTCTTCGGTGGCGGCGATATCAGTGAGGTTGTCCGGCTCTTCGCTCTTCAGGCGATCCAGTTCGGCCAATGCCAGTTTCAGTTTGCCGCGACTGGAACCGGACAGGGCGATCCGCCGCGCATGGGCGGACCTCAAGGTGCGGACGATGTTGATGCGTGACGGATTGCCTTCGTTGCTGATGCCGGCACGCACCGTCTTGAAACTGTCGATGCCGGTCAGGTGACGCTTGACCAGATTGGGCAGGGCCAGGTCCTCGAACATGAAGTCGAGGAATTCGTCCTGGGTGATCTGGAAGACGAACTCGTCCATGCCTTCGCCGGAATTGCTCGCCTTGCCGCTGCCGCGTCCGCCGGCACCACCCTGGGGCCGGCTGATGTGCTCGCCGCTGGTGAATTCCTTGTTGCCCGGATGCACCTGTGTCTGCCGGCCGCCGCGGCCATGGTGCAGCACCGGCTCGTCGATGTCGCGGCCGGGAATGCTGATCTGCTCGCCGTGTTCCATGTCGGTGATGGAGCGGCGGCTGACCGCGTCCTCCACCGCTTTCTTGATGTGCTCGCGGTAGCGGCGCAGGAAGCGCTGGCGGTTGACCGTGCTCTTGTTCTTGCCGTTCAGCCGCCGGTCGATGACATAGCTCATAGCCGTTCTCCGGGCCAGGCTCAGGGGGCAGCACGGCGGGCTGCATGGCCCGCCGGCGGCGCGCTTACTGCGACTTGCGCACGCGCAGGTACCACTCCGACAGCAGGCGCACCTGCTTCTCGGTGTAGCCGCGCTCGACCATGCGCCGCACGAAGTCGTTGTGCTTCTGCTGATCGTCCTTGCTGCCCTTGGCGTTGAAGCTGATGACCGGCAGCAGGTCCTCGGTGTTGGAGAACATCTTCTTCTCGATCACCACGCGCAGCTTCTCGTAGGACATCCAGGTCGGGTTCTTGCCGTTGTTGTTGGCCCGCGCGCGCAGTACAAAGTTGACGATCTCGTTTCGGAAATCCTTCGGGTTGCTGATGCCGGCCGGTTTCTCGATTTTTTCCAGCTCCTCGTTGAGCGAGGCGCGGTTCAGGATCTCGCCGGTTTCCGGGTCGCGGTATTCCTGATCCTGAATCCAGAAGTCGGCGTACAGCACATAGCGGTCGAAGATGTTCTGCCCGTATTCGCTGTAGGACTCCAGGTAGGCGGTCTGGATTTCCTTGCCGATGAACTCGACGTAGCGCGGCGCCAGGTATTCCTTGATGTAGCGCAGGTAGCGCTCGCGGGTTTCCGCCGGGAACTGCTCCTGCTCGATCTGCTGCTCCAGCACATAGAGCAGGTGCACCGGGTTGGCTGCCACTTCATGGGGGTCGAAGTTGAACACCTTGGACAGAATCTTGAAGGCGAAGCGGGTCGACAGACCGTTCATGCCCTCATCTACCCCGGCGGTGTCGCGGTATTCCTGCAGCGACTTGGCCTTGGGGTCGGTGTCCTTGAGGTTCTCGCCGTCATACACGCGCATCTTCGAGTAGACGTTGGAGTTGTCCGGCTCCTTGAGGCGGCTCAATACGGAAAACTGCGCCAGCATCTTCAGGGTGTCCGGCGCGCAGTGGGCGCGCGCCAGGGAGCTGTTGGCCAGCAGCTTGTCGTAGATTTTCACCTCGTCGGACACGCGCAGGCAGTAGGGCACCTTGACGATGTAGATGCGGTCGATGAAGGCCTCGTTGTTCTTGTTGTTGCGGAAGCTGTGCCACTCGGATTCGTTGGAGTGGGCCAGGATGACGCCGCTGAACGGCAGTGCGCCGAGGCCCTCGGTGCTGTTGTAGTTGCCCTCCTGGGTGGCGGTGAGCAACGGGTGCAGCACCTTGATCGGCGCCTTGAACATCTCGACGAATTCCATCAGGCCCTGGTTGGCCCGGCACAGGGCGCCCGAGTAGCTGTAGGCGTCGGCGTCGTTCTGCGGGAATTCCTCCAGCTTGCGGATATCCACCTTGCCCACCAGCGCGGAGATGTCCTGGTTGTTCTCGTCGCCGGGCTCGGTCTTGGCCACGGCGATCTGGTTGAGGATGGACGGGTACAGCTTGACCACGCGGAACTGGCTGATGTCGCCGCCGAATTCGGCCAGGCGCTTGGTGGCCCAGGGCGACATGATCGAGTTCAGGTAGCGCTGCGGGATGCCGTAGTCCTCTTCGAGGATGGCGCCGTCTTCTTCTGCGTTGAACAGCCCCAGCGGCGACTCGTACACCGGCGAGCCCTTGATGGCGTAGAACGGCACATGCTCGATCA
>CALMID010000006.1 GCA_937863915.1 uncultured Pseudomonas sp. | reverse complement strand
TCGAAGTTGACCACCAGCCCGTAATAGGTGCGCTCCAGCAGCGGATAATCAAGCAGCCACAGGGTCTGCGGAATAGCGCCAATCAGGCCCTTGCGCACCGAGGCACTGTCGAACTGGCGAAAGATCGACAGCAGCGCATTGTCATTGCCCGCCCAGATATGCGACCAGCTGGGTGCTGGCGACTCGGCGTAGGTATCCCGGCGCAGGGCCTCGTAGTCGTTGCGCCGCTACTTGTACTCACGCCACTGCCTCGGCAGGCTGCGCAGCTCGTCCACCTGGCCGGGCAACGCCAGCAAGGGCGTGGCTTCGGCGCGGAACTGCGCATCCGTGAGGTACAGATCATGTTCGGGTGACTGGAACAGGGCCCAGAACTGGTCACGGATGACATCCGTGGCGATCTGCCCACGACAGACCGGGCCGCGAATGAAGGTGCGCACGAAGTATTCGGCGTTATCCAGCATGAACTGGTAACGCGCCTGCGCCGGGATGGCGGCGAACGTTTCGAACGGGTTGGCCCGCCGCTGCGCGCTGTAACCCGGCAGCGCCTGCACCGCCCAGTCACTGGCGAAGAACAGTTCCTGCACCCGCGCCAGCTTCTTCGCACTGAGCGGATAGGTAATGTGGGTCTTGTGCACGATGGCACCCTGGATCGGCCACAGCCGGTAGAAGAACCGCGTGCCCGGATCATCATTGGGCCGGCGCGTGGCAATAGGGTCGACCGGCTGGCCACTGGGTGTGCGCGAACGGACTACCTGAAAGAACTGGCCGCTTTGCCCCTGATCGAAATACAGATGGGCGAGGAACAGGTGCTCATAAAGCCAGCGCGCCACCAGCACCTCGCGCGGGCTGTCACCATTGAGCAGGGCCTCCCACTGACTGATCTGGGCCGCCTCGCTGGCGTTGGCCGTGCGTGGCTGATCATCCAGCGGTGCGCCGGCAGCCAGCCAGCGCTGCAGAGTGTCGTACTCCTGAGCATCCAGGCCGGTGACGGCAAACGGCATGCCGGCCTGGGGATTCTTGCGGGCAAAGTCGGCGAACTGTTCCGGCAAAGGACACTGGTTCTCACGGCTGATATCAATATTCAGGGTCGCCGGCAGCTTGCTGTTGGCCGGCCAGGGATTGTTGTGACCGAGTTCGAGCATGCGCGCCATCAGCGCCGCCGACTGCTGTTGCGGTTGCAGCACCGAGGCAAAGCCCTTGCGCCGCCAGGCCGCCTCGTCGTGGGCATCCAGATACAGGCGTGTGGTGGCCTGGGCCTCTGTCCGGCTGCCGCTGTAGACCGGCAACTGGCTGGCGCCGCGCTGGGCACCCTCGCCGCTGCCCAGATTGAGCTGGCAAGGCGCGTCGTAGCAGGCATGGCAGGCAACACACTTGGCATTGAAGATCGGCTGCACATCACGGCTGTAGGACGGCACTTCGGACGCCAGCACGGGCAGCGAAAAAAAGGAGACAAGCGCAAGCAACAGGCGATTCATATCGGCATCCGGGCCAGGAAGAGCGCTGATT
>CALMID010000005.1 GCA_937863915.1 uncultured Pseudomonas sp. | reverse complement strand
GCATGAACGATACCCGCCTGATCGTGGAATACCCGTTGGACATCCTGTAAGTCCAACGTGTAACACGGTAATAAAGAAACCCGGCCTAGGCCGGGTTTCTTTTTGCCTGCCAAAAAGTCTAAAGCGGTAAAGCGTAAGTGCCGGTCACATGCGCCACCAGATCCCCCTCGCCGCCCAGCGAATACAGCTCCACCTCGCACACTGCCTGTCGCCTGGACAGCCTCAGAATGCGCGCCTCGGCAATCAGATCCACCGCCTTGGGCTTGCTCAGGAAGTTGATATTCAGATTCGAGGTCACGGCCATCTCAACGCGCCCCAGGCGACCGAGCACAACGGCATACATGGCGGCATCGGCCAGAGCCATGATGGTAGGCCCGGACAGCGTGCCACCCGGCCTGACCAGCTTGCCGTGGAAGGGAACGCGCGCGATGGCCCGCTCGGCATCAAGATGATCGATGCGCAGGTCGATATCCTCGGCCATGGGAACGCCCAGACGAATCAATCCCTGCACCTGCTCAGCAGTCAACACCGACATTTCCACAGCGCTCCGTTTGCGCGGGCCTGCCTGTACGCCAGGGCCCCGAGCGCCGTACAATGCCGGGCAATTCCCGCCTATCGCAACCGACAGAACGGCCAAACATGCGTACCAGTCAGTACCTGCTCTCGACCCTCAAAGAAACCCCGTCCGATGCCGTGGTGATCAGCCACCAGCTGCTGCTGCGTGCCGGCATGATCCGCAAGCTCGCCTCGGGCCTCTACACCTGGCTGCCCATGGGCCTGCGCGTATTGCGCAAGGTCGAGGCCATCGTGCGTGAAGAAATGAATGCCGCCGGCGCTCTGGAAGTGCTGATGCCGCTGGTCCAGCCCGCCGAGCTGTGGCAGGAGTCCGGGCGCTGGGAGCAGTACGGCCCCGAACTGCTGCGCCTGAAGGACCGCCATGGTCGCGAGTTCTGCGCCGGCCCGACCCACGAGGAAGTCATCACCGACCTGGCACGCAACGAACTGAACAGCTACAAGCAGCTGCCGATGAACCTGTACCAGATCCAGACCAAGTTCCGTGACGAAATCCGTCCGCGCTTCGGCCTGATGCGCGGTCGCGAGTTCATCATGAAAGATGCCTACTCCTTCCACCTGGACCAGGCCTCCCTGCAGGCAACCTATGACCGCATGCACCAGGCCTACTGCAACGTTTTCACCCGCCTGGGCCTGAACTTCCGCCCGGTGCAGGCCGATACCGGCTCCATCGGCGGCACCGGCTCGCACGAGTTCCATGTGCTGGCCGAATCCGGCGAAGACGATATCGCCTTCAGCGACACCTCCGACTACGCCGCCAACATCG
>CALMID010000004.1 GCA_937863915.1 uncultured Pseudomonas sp. | reverse complement strand
CGCATCCTCGAAGAGCCGCCCTACTGGTGCTTCTGCTGGGCCAGCGGCCTGGCCCTGGCCCGCTGGCTGGCCGAGCGGCCGGAGTGGGTGCGCGGCAAACGCGTGCTGGACTTCGGCGCCGGCTCCGGGGTGGCGGCCATCGCTGCGGCCAAGGCCGGCGCCCTGGAGGTAGTAGCCTGCGACCTCGACCCGCTGGCCATCGAAGCCTGTCGCGCCAACGCAGCGCTCAATGGCGTTGAACTGAGCTATTCGCCGGACTTCTTCGCCGAGGATGACCGCTTCGACCTGATCATCGTCGCCGACGTGCTCTACGACCGCGCCAACCTGCCGCTGCTCGATCATTTCCTCAGCCGCGGCCGCGAGGCCCTGGTCGCCGACTCGCGGGTCAAGGATTTCCAGCACCCGCTGTATCAACGACTGGGCATGCTGGACGCCTGCACCTGGCCGGATCTGGCCGAGCCGGCGGAGTTCCGCAACGTCAGCCTGTATCACGCCATACGCCGCTGACCCTTGTTTCCCCTGCCCCTTGTTTCCCGATACGGCTACCCGCATCTTTAACCGCATTGCCCTCGCCTTTATCCGAGATCCGACATGAGCGACACCCCTTACATCTTCGACATCGCCGGCACCGCCAGTTTTGAACAACTGGTCATCGAGAACTCCTTCCACAAACCGGTGCTGGTGGACTTCTGGGCCGAGTGGTGCGCGCCGTGCAAGGCACTGATGCCGCTGCTGGCCAAGATCACCGAGGAGTACCGCGGCGAACTGCTGCTGGCCAAGGTCAACTGCGATATCGAGCAGGACATTGTCCAGCGCTTCGGCATCCGCAGCCTGCCGACCGTGGTGCTGTTCAAGAATGGCCAGCCGGTAGACGGCTTTGCCGGCGCACAGCCGGAATCGGCCATCCGCGAGATGCTCAAGCCCCACGTCGCCGAGCCGGCCCCGGAAGCCGCCGACCCGCTGGAAACCGCCCAGGCGCTGTTCGCCGAAGGCCGCATCGGCGAGGCCGAGGCCCTGCTCAAGCAGGTGCTGACCGAGAACAACGAGAACGGCGCGGCGCTGATTCTCTACGCCCGCTGTCTGGCCGAACGCGGCGAGCTGGGCGAGGCCGAGGCCGTGCTCAATGCGGTGAAGGGCGACGAACACAAACAGGCTCTGGCCGGCGCCAAGGCCCAGCTGACTTTCCTGCGCCAGGTCGAGCAGCTGCCGGAAGCCGCCGACCTGAAATCGCGCCTGGCGCAGAACGAGCAGGACGACGAAGCCGCCTATCAGCTGGCCATCTGGCAACTGGCACGCCAGCAGTACGAGCCGGCGCTGGACGCCCTGCTCCGGCTGTTCGTGCGCAACCGCAGCTACGAGAACGGCCTGCCGCACAAGACCCTGCTGCAGGTGTTCGACCTGCTCGGCAGCGACCATCCGCTGGTCACCGCCTACCGGCGCAAGCTGTATCAGGCGCTGTACTGATGAGCGCGCCCTTCCGCCTGCGCCTGCGGGTGCGCTATGGCGAGTGCGATGCGCAGCAGGTGGTATTCAATGCGCGCTACGGCGACTACATCGACATCGCCGCCACCGAGTTCTACCGCGCCCTGTTCGGCAGCTACCAGGCGCTGGTCGAGCGCGGCCTGGACAGCCAGGTGGTGCGCCAGCTCACCGAATGGCAGGGCCCGGCGCGCTTCGATGAAGTGCTGCTGATCGGCGTGCAGTGCCAGAGTCTGGGCACCACCTCCTTCACTCTGCACTTCGAAATCCGCGCCGAAAACGACTTGCGCCCCGTGGCGCGAGCCGAGACCACCTACGTGATGGTCGATGCCGCCACCTTCCAGAAGACGCCGATCCCGGCGGATATCCGCGAGGTCTTCGAGCGCGGCGCGCCCGAGGTGCTGATCAACCAGGCAGGGTGAGCCCGATCAGGCGAAGCACGGCTTCGCCCGGGCGAACGACCAGCCAAGGATGGCCGGGCCGGGGTATCGCCCCACACGCAGCCCCGACAGGGACGTCATCACCAGCCTGGCGACTCACGCCGCTTCGAACCTCAACTCATCCCACAAACAACAACGGCGCCTTTCGGCGCCGTTGTTGTTTGCAGCTGAGCGTTTACTGCGCCAGCTTCTTGTAACGTACACGGTGCGGCTGGGAGGCCGCGTCGCCGAGGCGTTTCTTGCGATCGGCTTCGAACTCGGTGTAGTTGCCTTCGAAGAAGTACACCTTGCCGTCGTCCTCGTAGGAGAGGATGTGAGTGGCGATACGGTCGAGGAACCAACGATCGTGGGAGATCACCACGGCCACGCCGGGGAAGTCGAGCAGGGCTTCTTCCAGGGCACGCAGGGTTTCCACGTCGAGGTCGTTGGACGGTTCGTCGAGCAGCAGCACGT
>CALMID010000003.1 GCA_937863915.1 uncultured Pseudomonas sp. | reverse complement strand
GACGAGGCGCTCTACCGGGCCAAGAGCCTGGGTCGCAATCGCGCCGAAGCCTGACACCGGCGCCGCCCTGCGCACAGCATAAAAAACGGGAGCCGAAGCTCCCGTTTTTTGTGGAGGGATCAACGCGGCTTACAGCACCTCGAACAGCCCCGCCGCGCCCATGCCGCCGCCGACGCACATGGTGATCACCACGTACTTCACGCCGCGACGCTTACCTTCCAGCAGGGCGTGGCCGACCATGCGCGCACCGCTCATGCCGTAGGGATGGCCGATGGAAATGGCGCCACCGTTGACGTTGAGCTTGGCCGGGTCGATGCCGAGCTTCTGCGCGCTGTACAGCACCTGGCAGGCGAAGGCCTCGTTGAGTTCCCACAGGCCGATGTCGTCGACGGTCAGGCCGTGCTGCTTGAGCAGTTTCGGCACGGCGAACACCGGGCCGATGCCCATCTCTTCCGGGGCCAGGCCGGCCACGGCGATACCACGGTACAGGCCGAGCGGCGCGATGCCGCGTTGGGCCGCCAGGCTGCCGCTCATCAGCACGCAGGCGCTGGCGCCGTCGGACAGCTGGCTGGCGTTGCCGGCGGTGATGCAGCCACCCTCGATGACCGGGTTGAGCTTGGTCAGATCAGCCAGCACGGTCTGCGGGCGGTTGCCTTCATCGAGGGAGAGGGTGACTTCCTCGTAGCTGACCGCACCGGTTTCCTTGTCCACCAGCTTCTTGCGGGCGGTGACCGGGACGATTTCATTGGCGAACAGGCCGGCGGCCTGGGCGGCGGCGGTGCGCTGCTGAGACTGCAGGGAGTAGGCGTCCTGCGCCTCGCGGCTGATGCCGTAGCGCTTGGCGACCAGCTCGGCGGTCTGCAGCATCGGCATGTAGGCATGCTCGGCCATCTTGATCACGGCCGGGTCGGCCTCGGCGGCGGTCCACTTCATGTGGGTGTTCTGCACCAGGCTGATCTGCTCCTGGCCGGCGCCGACGGTCACGGCCATGCCGTCGACCATGATCTGCTTGGCGGCGATGGAGATCGCCATCAGGCCGGAGGCGCACTGGCGGTCGATGGTCTGCCCGCTGACCGACAGCGGCAGGCCGGCGGCCAAGAGCGACAGGCGCGCCAGGTTGGTGGAGGCGGTACCGCCCTGCATGGCGGTGCCCATCACCAGGTCCTCGATCTCGGCGGCCTCGATGCTGGCGCGCTCGACGGCGGCGCGGATGGCCACGGCCGCCATGGACGGCGACTTGAGGTCGTTGAAGGCACCGCGAAAGGCCTTGGCGATGGGCGTACGGGCGGTGGAAACGATGACGGCGTCTTGCATGACGGACTCCTCGGACTATCAGTCGCGGATCAGGCGGGCCATGGCCTCGCGCAGCGCGGGGGGGATGGAAACCGGGCGATTGCTCGCGCGGTCGACGAACACGTGGACGAAGCGCCCGGCCGCGCAGGCCTGCTCCTCGCCCTGTTTGAAGATGGCCAGCTCGTACTGCACCGAGCTGTTGCCCAGCTTGCCGACGCGCAGGCCGACCTCGATGCGCTCGGGGAAGGCGATCGAGGCGAAGTAGTCGCACGACGAGCTGACCACGAAGCCGACCACCTCGCCCTCATGGATATCCAGGCCGCCCTGCTCGATCAGGTAGGCATTCACCGCGCTGTCGAAATAGCCGTAATAGACGACGTTGTTGACGTGACCGTAGACGTCGTTGTCATGCCAGCGCGTGGTGATCGGCTGGAAGTGGACGTAGTCGGCGCGCAGGTGCTCAGGTTGGCTCATGCTCTGTTCTCGTCTGGCTTGCCCACCAGCCTAGGGGCTGGACGCTGGGCGGAATAGTTTGATTCGCCGGCTGTATGGCGGCTTATGCCTGCCGGCCCGGGGGTCAATACGCCGCCTGGTAGATCGCCAGGGCGTCGGCCTCGCTGACCTCGCGCGGGTTATTCACCAGCAGGCGCTGCTGCAACATGGCGTCGCGCGCCAGGGTCGGCAGCATGGCCTCGGGAACGCCGGCATCGCGCAGGCGACTGGGCAGGCCGCAGCGTTCGTTGAGCGCCGCCAGCTCGGTGATGAACTCGGCGCAGCGCTGGCCGGTGCCCTCGCCCTTGCAGCGCTCGCCCAGCAGCAGCGGCGCCAGCTCGGCATAGAGCGGCGCGGCGGCCGGCGCGTTGAAACGCAGCACCTCCGGCAGCACCAGGGCGTTGGACAGGCCATGGGGAATATGGAAATGCCCGCCCAGCGGATAGGCCAGCGCGTGCACCGCCGCGCACGGTGCGTTGGCAAAGGCCTGACCGGCCAGCAGCGCGCCGAGCAGCATGGCCTGGCGCGCCTCGCGGTTATGGCCGTTGTAGACCGCCTCGTGCAGGTTGGCCGCCAGCAGGCGCAGGGCCTCGCGGGCCAGCAGGTCGGACAGCGGGTTCTTCTTGATCTTGCTGGTGTAGGCCTCGATGGCATGCACCATGGCATCGATACCGGTGGCGGCGGTCACCGCCGGCGGCAGGCCCAGGGTCAGCTCGGCATCGAGCACGGCCAGGTCGGGCAGCAGCACCGGCGAGACCACGCCCATCTTGGTGGTTTCGCCGGTGGTGATGATGGCGATCTGGGTCACCTCCGAGCCGGTGCCGGCGGTGGTCGGCACCTGGATCAGCGGCAGCCGCGGGCCACGGGCATTGCCCACACCGTAGATATCTTTCAGCGCCTGAGTGCAGTCCGGATGAGCGAGCAGCGCCACCAGCTTGGCCACGTCCATGGAGCTGCCGCCACCGAAGCCGATGACCAGCTCGGCACCCAGCGCGCGGGCACGCTCCACGGCATTGAGCACGATGGCCTCGGGCGGGTCGGCGATCACCTGATCGAACACCTCGACGGCAACGCCGACAGCGGCAAAACCCGGCAGCACGCCATCGAGCAGGCCAAAGCGGGTGATGCCCGGATCGGTGACGATCAGCACACGCTGGGCACCACGCTCCCGGCACAGACTGGCCAGGCGCTGGGCGGCGCCGGTTTCGCAGAGAATCTGCGCGGTGGTGGCAAAACTGAAGGGCTGCATGGTGATTCCTCTTGTTGTTCTTTTCTTGCCGAGGGTGAGGGAATCTCAGAAGGCGAAATGTTCCGCCGGCAGCGCCATCAGGCACGCCGCGCCGCCCAGCAGGGCCTCGCGGTGGCTGCTGGCGCGTGGCAACAGGCGGCGCACGTAGAACTCGGCGCTGGCCAGCTTGGCCTGGTAGAAATCCACCTCGCCGGCGCCCTGCTCCAGCGCGTTCTGCGCCGCCACGGCCGCCTGCAGCCAGAAGCCGGCGAGCAGCACGTAGGCCGAGTACTGGAGGAAATCCACCGACTGCGCGCCGATCTCCTGCACATCGCGCTGGCTGTGGGCAATCACCTCGGCGGTCAGCTCGCGCCACTCGCCCAGGCGCGCCTGCACGACCTGCGCCAGCGCCGCCAGCTGCGGATGCTGAGCCGCGCGGTCGGCCACGTCGCTGAATTCGGCGATCAGCGCCGACAGCTCGGCGCCGCCATCGGCCAGCAGTTTGCGGCGGATCAGGTCCAGCGCCTGGATGCCGTTGGTGCCCTCGTACAGCTGCGTGATGCGGCTGTCGCGCATCAGTTGCTCCATGCCCCACTCGCGGATGAAGCCGTGCCCGCCATACACCTGCACGCCGTGGCTGGCGACCTCCTGGCCCATGTCGGTGAGGAAGGCCTTGACGATGGGGATCAGCAGCGCGGCGCGGCGACCGGCGGCGCGCGCGGCGGCCGGGTCGGGATGGCCGTGCTCCAGGTCGAGCTGGCGCGCGGTGTAGGCCGCGAGCATGCGACAGCCTTCGACCAGGGTCTTCTGGGTCAGCAGCATGCGCCGCACATCGGGATGCACGATGATCGGATCGGCCGGTTTGTCCGGCGCCTGGGCACCGTTCAGGCCACGCGACTGCAGGCGCTCGCGGGCATAGCGCAGGGCGCCCTGGAAGGCCGCTTCGCCGATCCCCAGGCCCTGCAGGCCGACCTGAAAACGCGCGTCGTTCATCATGGTGAACATGCAGGCCAGGCCCTGGTTGGCCTCGCCGAGCAGCCAGCCGGTGGCGCCGTCGAAGTTCATCACACAGGTGGAGCCGCCCTTGATCCCCATCTTGTGTTCGATGGCCCCGCAGGACAGCGCATTGCGCTCGCCCAACCCACCCTCCGCGGTGGCGATAAATTTGGGCACGAGGAACAGCGAGATGCCCTTCACCCCGGCCGGTGCATCCGGCAGGCGGGCCAGCACCAGGTGAATGATGTTCTCGCTGAGGTCTTGTTCCCCGCCGCTGATAAAGATCTTGCTGCCGCTGACCCGGTAGCTGCCGTCGGCCTGGGGCTCGGCGCGGGTGCGCAGCAGGGCCAGATCGGTGCCGGCCTGGGGCTCGGTCAGGCACATGGTGCCGGTCCACTGGCCGCTGACCATCGGCGCCAGGTAGGTGTTCTTCAGCTCGGCGCTGCCGTGCCTGTGCAGCGCCAGCACCGCGCCCTCGGTGAGGCCGGAGTAGACGCGAAAGGACAGCGAGGCCGACATCAGCATCTCGTGGAAGGTGCAGGCCACCAGTTGCGGGAAGCCCTGGCCACCGAACTCCAGCGGCCCGGTCATGCTGGCCCAGCCGTTGTCGACATACTGCCGGTAGGCCGCGCGGAAACCACGTGGGGTGCTGACCTGGCCGTTTTCCAGGCGGCAGCCTTCCTCGTCGCTGTTGCGGTTGAGCGGGGCGATCTCGTTGGCGGTGAAGCTGGCGGCTTCTTCCAGTACGCCGTCGATCAGCTCGCGGTCCAGACCGTTGCCGAGCAGCTGGCAGTGAGCACTGACGTCGAACAGCTCATGGAGGACGAAGCGCATGTCGCGCAGGGGGGCCTGGTAGCTCATACGTTGCCCTCCTTGACGTCGGCGAAGCGCTTGCCGGCAGTCGCCAGGCGCTCGATCAGCGCGGCTGGCTGCCAGTGCTCGCCGAACTGGCTCTGCAGGGTGCGCAGGCGGTCGAGAATGGTCGCCACGCCCTCGCCATCGGCCCAGGCCATCGGCCCGCCTTTGTCGGCCGGGAAGCCGTAGCCGTTGAGGTAGACCAGGTCGATGTCATGGCTATTGGCGGCGATGTTCTCCTCGAGGATCTTCGCCCCCTCGTTGACCAGCGCCAGCAGGCAGCGGGCGCGGATCTCGGCGTCGCTCACCGCGCGGCGCTGGAAGCCGAGCTGGGCGGACACCGCCTCGACCAGGCGATCCACCTCGGCGTCCGGCTGCGCCTCGCGGCTGCCCG
>CALMID010000002.1 GCA_937863915.1 uncultured Pseudomonas sp. | reverse complement strand
CAGCGGCGAGGGCCGGCACCAGGGCCAGCGGGGCAAAACGCCGGCTGTCACCCAGGTAGGCCACCAGGTAGCACAGGTGACCGATGAGGAAGGCGCCCAGGCCGAAGACGAACAGGTCTGCCGGCCAGTCGAGGAGGATGTCGCCGGCCAGGGAGAACAGCAGGCCGAGGCTGATCCAGCGCCGGTAGGGCCCCTCAGGTGCGCTGCGCAGCCAGAAGATCAGCGCCAGCACGGGCAGGCCCTTGGTCAGCAGGCGCAACTCGGTCGAGTCGATCGCCAGGCCATAGATGAACAGCAGGGCAGAACACAGGGCAAAAATCAGCCAGCGCATGGGCATCCTCCAGTGATGAAGGCGCCACTATGCCGGGTACGTTCGTGCAAACACAGGCCGCAGGCGACAAAACCCCCGGCGATTGGCGTCAGTCGACGTGCACCGCGCAGTCGTAGATCAGCGCCGGTGCCACGCCTTGTTCCCAGGGGCGCTGGTACTGCAGCAGCAGGCGTCCCTGGCCGGGCAGGGTGGCCTGGAAACGCCAGGTGGAGAGGCCGGCGCTGCCGACGATGCCGGCCTCTTCGGGCACGCGGTAGACCTCGGGGCCGAGGGCTTTCAGGACGCTGGGCGCGGCATCGAACAGCTGCCAGCGAAAGCCGGTGGTCGGGTTGCTCGGCAGGCTGAGGATCAGCGTCTGCCCCTGCTTAAGCTCAATAGGTTTGCAACGTGCCTGCTGGCCGGGGCTGACCTGCAGGGCTTTTGCCGAAGGTTCGATGCTGACGCTGGTGGGCTGACCGGCACAGCCGGCGAGGGCCGCCAGGGCCATTAGCAGGCTGGTGGAACGCAGCAGAGACATCGGGCGACTCCTGTCACAAGGGCGAAAGCGGGTCATCAGGATAGAGGCCCGCAGCCCCAAGGGCAAAGTCAGGCGAACGCCGGGAGAGTCGGTTCAGCCCAGGCTCAGGTGAATCTCGCGCAGGCGCCCGTCGATCAGCGGGGTGAGCAGCGCGAAGCAGTCGCCGGGGCGGATGCGTACCTGTGGCGCATCGATCAGTTCGTGCTGCAGGCGCTGCAGCGGCAGGTACCACTGCGGGTGGCGGGCATCGGCGTGCAGGCGCTGGCACAGGTAGCGCATCTGCACCTGCAGGGGCAGCGGGCAGTGCGTATGCTGGGCGCCGCGCACGGCCAGGCCGCGCAGCTGGGCCAGGTCTTCCAGCTCGCGGCAGGCCTGGGCCAGGCCGCTGACCCGGCGCTGGCGCGTGGCCAGGCGCAGTTCCAGCTGTTCGAGAGCGTTGAGCAGTTGCTCGATCAGCCGGCAATGCCCGGCAAAGTCGGCTGGCGTCTGGCGTAGCGCACGCCACTGGCCGTCGAGCTCGGCCAGCCCGCTGTCGTCCTGCGGGCAACGGCGCCACAGGTTGCCGATTTCCTCGCCGAGCTGGCGGCATTTGTCCGCCGCCTCGCTGCTGTTCTGGCCACCCAGCCCACGGTGCTGCTGCAGGCGCTGCAGCAGTTCGAGGGTCACATGCAGGGTGCTCAGCCAGGCTTCGGTCTGGCGGCGCAGGGCCTGCTGACGCAGGCGGGCGGCGAGCAGCGCCGGAATCAGCAGGCCGGCAAGCAGGAGCAGGGCGCTCAGGGGACTGGTCATGGGCGGGCCTCCAGGGCTTTTTCCCGATGTGGCTGTGCCGCAGCGGGAGCGGAACCGAGAATGTCGGTCATCTGGGTCAGGTACAGGGTCAACTGGTGCAGGCGCTGGTTGTCGCTGCTCTGCCGGCTCAGCACATCGCTGATCTGCTGCAGCTGCTGGTTGAGCGACTGGTTGGCCTGGCTGTGCTCGCCGAGGGCCTGACGCATGCTGGCCAGCTGTTCGAGGTTGCTGCGGCTGTCGCTGGCCAGGGCGTCGAGATTGCCGGCCAGCTGCAGGCTCTGCTGGTTGCCGGCGACCAGCAGATGGCGGTGCTCATCGACCTGATGACGCACTTCGGCCACGGCCTGGGCGATGGCGCCGACCACCTGGGTGATGTCGCTGGCGGCCTGGCTGGTGGACTGGGCCAGGTGGCGCACCTCGTCGGCGC
>CALMID010000001.1 GCA_937863915.1 uncultured Pseudomonas sp. | reverse complement strand
TAGTGCTGGAAGAACTGCGACGTGCCGATCAGCGCGCGGGTGGCCCAGGGCAGGTCGGCCTTGAACTGCTCGAAGACCTTGGCGAACGCCGGGATCACGAACAGGTTGATCACCGCCAGCGCCACGCCCATGGCCGAGAGCACGAACAGCGGGTAGCGCGTGGCCTGCTTGATGCGTTTGCGCGTCTCGCGCTCCAGCTCCAGGTAGCTGGACAGCTGCTTGAAGGCGCCGTCCAGCTGGCCGGTGTTCTCGCCGACGCTGACCATGCTGACAAACAGGGTGTTGAATACCCGCGGATGGGCATGCAGGGCCACGGCCATGCTCTGCCCGCCCTCCAGGTCGGCGCGCACCGCCTGCAGCACTTCGCGGAAATACAGGTTGCGGTTGGACTCGCCCAGCCCGGCGATGGCGCGGATGATCGGCACGCCGGCCTTGGTCAGGCTGTACATCTGCCGGCAGAAGATGATCAGTTCTTCCAGATCGACACTGCGCTTGCGCAGCCGCTCGGCCAGCCAGGCCAGGGCATCGTCGCCGCTGCTGGCGGCTTCCTCTTCGATCTGCAACGGGGTGATGCGCTGGGCGACCAGCTCGCTGGCCACCGCATCGGCGCTATTGCCCTGCAGCGAGCCGGAGACCCGCTCGCCCTGGTGATTGCGCCCGGTGTAGCGAAAGCTGGCCATCAGCCGGGCAGCTCATCGGTGAGGGTGGCGCAGACCTTGAGCACTTCCTCCACCGAGGTGACGCCGGCCAGCGCGTAATCCAGCGCGCAGGCGGCCAGCGGACGGTAGTGCGGGTTGCGCTGGGCCGCTTCGGCAAAGCCCTGGGGATCGCTGCGGCGCAGCGCGGCGATCATCGGCTCATCCATTTCCAGCAGTTCGTAAACGCCGATGCGCCCCTGATAGCCGCTGTTGTGACACTGATGGCAGCCGGCGCCCCGCTTGAAGCCCCGCCCGGCCAGGGAGCCGCCGTGCAGGCGCTCCAGCCAGAGCAGTTGCTGCGGCTCGGGCGCATGCTCTTCCATGCAGTTCTCGCACACCCGGCGCACCAGGCGCTGGGCCAGCACGGCATTCAGGGCGCTGGCCACCAGGAAGGGCTCGGCGCCCATGTCGATCAGGCGCATGGCCGAGGTCTGCGCATCGTTGGTGTGCAGCGTGGACAGCACCAGGTGACCGGTCAGCGCGGCACGCAGGCCGATCTCGGCGGTTTCCTGATCGCGCATCTCGCCCACCAGTACGATGTCCGGGTCCTGACGCAGGGCGGCGCGCAGCACGCGGGCGAAGCTCAGGTCGATCTTGGCATTGACCTGCACCTGATTGACCCTTGGCAGGCGGTATTCCACCGGGTCTTCCACGGTGATGATCTTCTTCTCCGGGCTGTTCAGTTCGGAAAGCCCGGCATACAGGGTGGTGGTCTTGCCCGAACCGGTCGGCCCGGTGACCAGCACCATGCCGTAAGGGCGTTGCAGCAGACGGCGAAAGCGCGCCAGCAGGTCGGCCGGCATGCCACTGCCGTCCAGATGGAAAATGCCGGCGCTCTGATCCAGCAGACGCATCACCACCGACTCGCCGAACTGCACCGGCATGGTCGAGACCCGCACATCCAGGCTGCGGTTCTTCACCCGGATGTTGAAGCGGCCATCCTGCGGCAGGCGCTTCTCGGAAATATCCAGGCCGGACATGATCTTCAGGCGCATCACCAGCGCCGAGGCCACCCGCGCCTCCTTCATCACCTGCTCGCTGAGCACGCCGTCGATCCGCTGGCGGATGCGCACCACGCCCTCGTCCGGCTCGATGTGAATGTCCGAGGCCTTCATCTGCACCGCATCCTCGAACAGCGTCTGCAGCAGGCGCACCACCGGCGCCTCGCTGGTGTTGTCGGCGCCCAGCTTGGCCAGGTCGAAGTCGCTGTCCTGCAGCTCGCCTTCCAGCTCGCCGGCAATCGAGGCGATCTCGCTGGTGCGCCGGTAGACCAGGTCGAGGGTGGCCAAGAGCTCGGCCTCGCGCACCACCGCCGGCAGCACGCGGGTCTTGAGGATGCGCTCCATCTCGTCGAGGGCGAACAGGTCCAGCGGGTCGGACATGCCGACCAGCAGGCCGCCGCCCTCGCGGGTCAGGACGATGGCACGGAACCGCCGGGCCACGGCCTCGGGCAGGCTCTGCACGAGGTTCTGATCGAACTTGAAGTGACGCAGCTCGATAAAGGGAATCTGCAACTGCTCGGACAGGGCGGTGAGCAGCTTGACCTCGCTGACCAGCCCCATGTCCATCACCGCGCGGCCGAGCTTGGAACCGGTGCGTATCTGCTCCTGCAGCGCCTGTTGCAACTGCAGCTCGCTGATCAGGCCGGCCTGCACCAGCAGGTCGCCGATGCGCACCTTGCGCTGGCGGACTTCCTCGCTCATGGCTGACCTCCGAGTGTCTGTGCGCGGCTGATGGCAAAGCGCCGGGCGCCGTCATCCAGGCCCTGGCCGCGCAGCGCCAGCTGGTAATGCTGGGCGGCCTGCTGCGGCTGCTCCAGCTGTTCCAAGGCAATGGCCAGCCCCAGTTGCCAGGGCGCCTGCTGCGGCCGCAGATCGACCAGCTGGCGATAAACCTCGGCACTCTCGCGCCACTGTCCGGTCTGCTGATAGGTCGCCGCAAGCAGCGCGTGGTAACCGGGATCGCGCGCCAGCAACGGGCGCCGCTGCGCCAGCGTGGCCACCGCCGCCTGGGTCTGCCCGCTCTGCAGTTGGGCGCGGGCCAGAAGAATGCGCAGCTCGCTGTCATCGCCGACCTGAGCCAGCTGGGCCGGCAACCAGCCAAGCAGCTTGTCCTGCTGACCGGCCCCCAGGTAGGCGCGCGCCAGCAGGCGGATGGCGTCGGCATCGCGCGGTTGCTGACGGTGCACACGCTCCAGTTGCGCCACGGCGCCGGCGTAATCCTGATCGAGCATGGCCTGGCGCGCCTCGGCCAGCGGATCGGCCGGCCGCGCGGTGATGGTCACCTGCGGTCGCGCGGCAGGCGCCGACTGGCTGGCCGGCTCCGCGCGTACCTGCCAGGCCGGGGTTTGCTCCGGCGCGGCGCTTTCGTCGTCGGCGGCAGGCAGATTGCTCAGATCGACCTGTTCGGGCAGTTCGCCCTGAGCAACATCAGCGCCCTGCATCTGCGCTTCCAGCCACAGCTGCCAGCGCGCGCCGGCGGGTTCCAGACGGTCGCTGACCTGCAGCTGATCGCCCAGACCGACCAGCAGCACCAGCACGTCGTTGCCCTGGGGTTCGACCCGCCAGGACAGGCTGCGCCCGTCCTGCTGCAGCCGCCCGCTGCGCGGCTCACCCGAAAGGCGCAGGCCAGGCAGGCGCAGACTGACCGCACCACTCTCGTCGGTGCGCTGGTAGGCCACCGACTGATCCAGCAACAGCTGCAGGACAAAACGCCCGTTGACGTGCTGCGGCAGCACCTCCAGCACCTGCGGCACGGCCACCGCCGCCACGGGAGTCGGCGCGGACAGCACCGGGCCCTCGGGGGTGCGGCCGACGATACGGCCGATCATCAGCCCGACCAGCAGCCCGGTGAGAATCACCGCCCCGAGAAACATCGAGCCCAGGCGCAGACGGCGGCTGCGCTCGCGGCGACGGGCGCCTTCCTCGTCCACCGCCTCCAGGCCTTCCAGCGGCACCCGTTCGCTCGGCGCCGCGCGCCGCGCATCGAGGTCGCGCAGCATGTCGTTGACCAGGCTCATGACCACCACCCCGACCACTGTTTCAGCCACGGCCAGGCGCCCAAGAGCACCGCAACCGACAGCGTACCCGCCGCCAGCCCCAGGCTCAGCCAGCGCGGCGACCAGTGCCGGAACGGCTGCGCGCCCTCGGTAT